>NZ_JBFAET010000067.1:0-43528 GCF_040642095.1 Streptomyces sp. NPDC020362 | reverse complement strand
GTTCGACGCACCGTCCTGGTTGATCGCGGAGCCCCGCACCACCGCCAGCACCTCGTGGCCCTTGCGCCGGGCGTCCGACAGCCGCTCCAGGACGATCATGCCGGCGCCCTCGCCCATGCCCATGCCGTCGGCGGCCGCGGAGAACGCCTTGGAGCGGCCGTCCGCCGCGAGTCCGCGCTGGCGGGCGAAGCCCACCATCTCCCACGGCGTCGCCATGACCGAGACTCCGCCGACCAGGGCAAGCGAGCACTCCCCGGAGCGCACCGCCTGCGCGGCCATGTGCAGCGCCACCAGCGAGGAGGAACACGCCGTGTCCACCGTGACCGCCGGGCCCTCCAGGCCCAGTACGTACGACACCCGGCCGGAGATGATGCTGGTCGCGTTGCCGGTGACCAGGTGGCCTTCCAGCTGCCCGGCGCCGTTCTGCGTGTCCAGGTGCATGCTGGCCATCGCGTAGTTCGACGAGTATCCGCCGATGAAGACGCCGGTGCGCGAGCCGCGCAGCGAGGCCGGGTCCAGTCCGGTGGACTCCAGTGCCTCCCAGGACAGTTCGAGCAGCAGCCGCTGCTGGGGGTCCATCGCCACCGCCTCGCGCGGGCTGATCCCGAAGAATCCGGCGTCGAACTCGGACGCCTGGTGGAGGAATCCGCCCTCGCGGGAGTAGGTGGTCCCGGCGTGTGCGGGATCGGGGTCGAACAGGGCGTCGGTGTCCCATCCTCGGTCCTGCGGGAAGCCCGAGATGCCCTCACCACCCGTGGCCAGCAACTCCCACAGTTCTGCCGGGGAGTTGACGCCGCCGGGGAAGCGGCAGCTCATCGACACCACGGCGATCGGTTCGTCGTCGACGGCCGTGACAGTCGTCGTCTCGGGGGTGGCCGTGCTGTCGGAGAGGGCTCCGAGCAGCGTGGTGTGCAGGTGATCGGCGAGCACCGCCGGGGTGGGGTGGTCGAACAGCAGCGTGGCGGGCAGCCGCAGCCCGGTCACCGTGGCGATCCGGTTGCGCAGCTCGACCGCGGTCAGGGAGTCGAAGCCCAGCTCGCTGAAGGCCCGGGTCGGTTCGACCTCGTCGGAACTCGCGTAGCCGAGCACCGCTGCGGCTTCGCCGCGGATCGTGTCCACGAGCATCCGGTCCTGCTCGGCGCGGGACAGCTCGGTCAGCCGCCCGGCCAGCTCTCCCTCGGCCGTGGGGCCGCTGCTCTCTGCCGGCGACGCCTTCAGCTGCCGGACGTCCGGCAGGTCGCGCAGGAGCGGTACGTCCAGCATGTCCGCCGCGCCGGGAGCGGCGGCGAGCGTGGGCCAGTCGAGGTCCATCACGGTCAGGACGGTGTCCGTGCCGGTCAGTGCGCCGCCCAGTGCCTTGACCGCCAGGTCCGGGTCCATCAGGACCTCCCAGCGGTTGCGGCGCAGCCGCTGCCGGGCGGCGTCGGTGGCCTGGGACACGCCCTCGCCGGCCCAGGGGCCCCAGGCCACCGAGAGCGCGGGCAGGCCGCGGGACCGCCGGTTCTCCGCCAGTCCGTCCAGGAACGCGTTGGCGGCCGCGTAGTTGGACTGGCCCGCGCCGCCGAAGGTGGCTGCGGCCGAGGAGAACAGCACGAAGGCGTCGAGGTCCAGGTCCGCGGTCAGTTCGTCGAGGTAGGTGGCGCCCGCGGCCTTGGCCGCGAGCGTGGTGCTCAGCCGTTCGGCGTCGAGCCGGTCGAGCACGCCGTCGTCGAGCACGCCCGCGGTGTGCAGGACCGCGGTCAGCGGCGGTCCGTCCGCGGCGATGCGGTCGATGGCACCCGACAGGTCGGCGCGCTCGGCGCTGTCGCAGGTGCTGATGTCGACCCGGGTGCCGGCGGCTGCCAGGCTCGCGGCCAGCTCCGCGACGCCGCGGGCGGCGGGTCCGGACCGGCTGGCGAGGACGAGCCGCTCGGTGCGGCCGGCCAGCCAGCGGGCCACGTGTGTGCCGATCGCACCGGTGCCGCCGGTGATCAGCACGGTCCCGCGCGGGGTCCAGTCCTGCCCTGCCCCGGGCTGCGGGGCCCGGGTCAGGCGGCGGGCCAGGATGCCCGCGGGGCGCAGCGCCACCTGGTCCTCGTCGCGGCCGGCGAGCACCGCGCAGAAGCGGCTCGCGGTGCGTTCGTCGAACACGGCGGGCAGGTCGATCAGGCCGCCCCAGCGGTCCGGCTGTTCCAGGGCCACGACCCGGCCGAGTCCCCAGACCTGGGCCTGCACCGGGTTGGTCAGCGCCTCACCGGGACCGGTGGCGATCGCCCCATGGGTGAGCATCCACAGGGGGACGGTGATCCCGGCGTCGGACAGCGCCTGGAGCAGGGTCAGGGTGCCGGCCAGTCCGGCGGGCACCACGGGCCATGCCTCGGTGGGCGTCTCGTCCAAGGCCAGCAGCGACACCACGGCGGCCGCTCGGGCGGGCGTCTCCCCCTCGGCGCGGGCCTGCAGGGCCGCGGTGAGGCCGGCGGCCAGCAGCTCGCGCCGTGCCGTGCCCGCCTCGACCTCGACGACCTCGGTGCGGGCACCGCGGGCGGTCAGCGCCCGGATGCACGCCTGGGCCAGTTCCCCGGTGCGGCCGGACGGGTTCGCGGGGACGGCCACCAGCCAGGTGCCGGACAGGGTGACCGGTGCGGGGTCGGTGACGGGGGTCCAGGTGATCCGGTAGCGCCAGTTCCCGGTGACGTCCCGTTCCCGCTCGCGCCGTCGCCAGGCCGCCAGCGAGGGCAGTACGTCGCTGAAGGACCGCTGTCCGTCCACGGCCAGCGTGTCGGCGAGGTGGTGCAGGTCCCCGCCCTCGACCGCAGCCCAGAACCGGGCTTCGGCGGCCGTTTCGGCGCCGTCGCCGCCGGCTGCCGCCGACGCGGACGTGCGGGAGGCTCCGAGCCAGTACGACTGGTGGTGGAAGGCGTAGGTGGGCAGGTCGGTGCGGCGTCCGGCGGGCAGCACCTTGTGCCAGTCGACGCAGGTGCCGCCCACGTGCACCTCGGCGAGGGCGGTCAGCAGGCGGCGCGGGCCGCTGTTCTCGCGGTCCAGCGTTCCGGTGATCACGGGGAGGCCGGCCGTGCCCATGTCCTCGATCGTCTCGGCGATCCCGGTGGTCAGCACCGGCTGCGGAGACACCTCGACGAAGGTCCGGTTCCCGGCCGCGGCCAGTTCCCGGATCGCCTCGTCGAAGCGGACGGTCCGGCGGACGTTGGCGTACCAGTACTCGGCGTCCAGCTCGGTGCCGTTCATCCAGCGGCATTCGACGGTGGAGAACAGGGGGAGGCGTCCGGCGCCCGGCCGGATCCCCGCCAGGCGCTCGGTCAGGACCCCGGCCAGTTCCGCCACTCCGGCCGAATGCGCCACGAAGTCGGTCACCGGGATCGGCCACCGCATGACGCGCCGGGCGGCGAGTTCGGCACCGAACTCCGCGAGGGCGTCGCTCTCGCCGGAGACCACGGTGGCGGCGGGCCCGTTGACCGCGGCCACGGCGAGTCGGTCGCCCCACGGGGCCAGCAGCTCGCGCACCGCCGCGACGGGCATCACGACCGAGAGCATTCCGCCGCCGGTGCCGAGCCCGGACAGCGCCCGGCTGCGGATCGCGACGACCTCGGCCGCGTCCTGGAGCGACAGGATCCCGGCCACCGTGGCCGCCGCGATCTCGCCCTGGGAGTGGCCCACGACCGCACCGGGCGTGACGCCCGCCGCCTCCCACACGGCGGCCAGCGACACCATCACCGCCCACAGTGCCGGCTGCACCACGTCGGCCCGGTCCAGGCCGGGCGCGCCGTCGGCGCCGTTCAGCACGTCGGTGAGCGACCAGTCCACATGGGGTTGCAGGGCCACGGCGCACTCGGCGATCCGGGCCGCGAACACCGGGGAGGAGTCCATCAGTTCCCGGCCCATGCCGGCCCATTGGGCGCCCTGGCCGGGGAAGACGAAGACCGGCTCGCTCGCTTCGGCCGCCGCGGCCGTCCCGGCGACGACCCCGGGACCGCGCTCCCCGGCCGCCACCGCGGCCAGGCCCTCGGCCAGTTCCTCGCGGCCGCTGCCGGTCACCACGGCCCGGTACTCGAACACCGACCGGGTCCTGGCCAGCGACCACGCCACGTCCGCCGGGTCCAGGCCGGGCCGGGCCGCCAGGTACTCCGCCAGCCGGGCCGCCTGCCTGCGCATCCCGTCCGCCGTCCGCCCGGACACGACCCAGGAGCAGGTTCCGGGGGCGTCGACGACCGAGGGGGCCTGCGGTGCCCCGGCGTCGTCGTTGTCCGCGGGGGCCTGGGCGTCTGCCGGCTCGGGTGCTTCTTCGAGGATGATGTGGGCGTTGGTGCCGCTGACGCCGAACGAGGACACGCCGGCCCGGCGCGGCCTGCCGTCCACCTGCCACGGCTTCGGCTCCGACAGGAGCCGCACCTCGCCCGCGGACCAGTCCACGTGCGGTGAGGGCTCGTCCGCGTGCAGCGTCGCCGGCAACTGCCGGTGCTGCAGTGCCAGCACCATCTTGATGACGCCGCTGATACCGGCCGCGGCCTGGGTGTGACCGATGTTGGACTTCACCGAGCCCAGCCACAACGGCCGTCCCTCCGGCCGGTCCTGGCCGTAGGTGGCGATCACCGCCTGCGCCTCGATCGGGTCGCCGAGGACCGTGCCGGAGCCGTGCGCCTCCACCACGTCCACGTCGGCGGGCGACAGCCGGGCGCCGGCCAGGGCCTCGCGGATGACCCGCTGCTGGGAGGGCCCGTTCGGCGCGGTCAGACCGTTGGAGGCACCGTCCTGGTTGATCGCGGAGCCGCGCACCACCGCCAGCACCGGATGCCCGTTGCGGCGGGCGTCCGACAGGCGCTCCAGGACGATCATGCCCGCGCCCTCGGCGATGCCCATGCCGTCCGCCGCGGCCGAGAACGACTTGGAGCGGCCGTCGGGCGAGAGGCCTCGCTGCTTGCTGACCCAGACGAACAGGTCCGGGGTGGCCGCGACGAACGCGCCTCCGGCCAGCGCCAGTTCGCACTCGCCGGAGCGCACCGCCTGGGCGGCCATGTGCAGCGCCACCAGCGCCGAGGAGCAGGCGGTGTCGATGGTCACCGCCGGGCCTTCCAGGCCGAAGGTGTAGGCCACCCGGCCGGAGACCACGCTGGTCGTGGTGCCGGTCAGCAGGTGTGCCTCCAGGCCCTCGGCGGGTGCGGTGACGGCGTATCCGGCGAAGCTCGCTCCCGCGAACACGCCGGTCCGGCTGCCGCGCAGCGACGACTGGGCGATGCCCGCCCGCTCCAGGGCCTCCCAGGACACCTCCAGCAGCAGCCGCTGCTGCGGGTCCATCGCCAGCGCCTCACGCGGGCTGATCCCGAAGAACCCGGCGTCGAACCCGGTGGCGTCGTAGACGAACCCGCCCTGGCGCACGTAGGCCGTTCCGGCCTGATCCGGGTCCGGGTCGTACAGGTTGTCCAGGTCCCAGCCGCGGTCCTGCGGGAACGCGCCGATCGCGTCCGTGCGCGAGTCGAGCAGCTCCCACAGCTCCTCCGGGTTCCTGACTCCGCCGGGGAAGCGGCAGCCCATGCCGACGATCACCACCGGATCGTCGTCCGCCGCCGCTGCGGTCACCGGCGCGACCGTGCCGACGGTGCGGACACCGAGCAGCTCGGACCGCAGGTATCCGGCCAGCACCGCCGGGTTCGGGTAGTCGAAGAGCAGCGTCGCGGGCAGCTTCAGCCCGGTGCCGGAGCCCAGACGGTTGCGGAGTTCGACGGCGGTCAGGGAGTCGAACCCCAGGTCGCTGAAGGCCCGGCCGCTGCCGATGGCCTCCGGGGAGGAGTACTCGAGCACGGCTGCGGCCTCGGTCCTGATCAGGCTGACCAGGATCCGGTCCTGCTCGGAGGCGGAGAGGTCCGCCAGTTGCCGCTTCAGGGTCGTGCTCGCGTCCGGATCGCCGGCCGCTCCGCCGCCGGCCGTGTCCGCGGCGTCCAGGGCCTGCCTGACCTCGGCCAGGTCCTCGATCAGCGGGCTGGGCCGGCGCAGCGTGAACGGCGGCGCGAACCGCGCCCAGTCCACGTCCACGACCGCCGCCGGTCCTTCGCCGCCGTCCAGGAGCCGGGCCAGCATCCGGATGGCCGGAGCGGGGCTCATCAGGCGCAGTCCGCGCCGCTCCAGCTGGGCTCCGTCGTCCGCGGAGGCCATCGCGCCGATGCTCCACGGGCCCCAGGCCACCGAGGTCGCTGCCAGCCCCCGGGCCAGGCGGCTCTCCGCCAGCGCGTCCAGGAAGGCATTCGCCGCGGAGAATCCGGGCTGCTGGCCGCCGCCCCAGACGGCGGCGACCGAGGAGAACAGCACGAACGCGTCGAGGTCCAGGTCCGCGGTCAGCTCGTCCAGCAGGGCTGCCGCGCCCGCCTTGACCGCGAGCACCGGGGCGAGTTCCGCGATGTCGACGTCGTCGATCGGCCGGTCGTCGATGGTCTCCGCGAGGTGCACCACCGAGGACAGCGCGGGGCCGGTCGCCCCGGTCCGGGCCACCACTGCGGCCAGGTCGGCACGGACCCCGGTGTCGCACGACACGACGTCCACGCGGGTGCCCCGGGCGGCCAGTTCGGCGACGAGCGCCGCGACGCCGGGGGCAGCGGGCCCGGAGGGGCCGGTCAGCACGAGCCGGGGCGCGCCGCGTTCGGCCAGCCACCGCGCGACATGCCCGCCGATCGCCTCGGTGCCACCGGTGATCAGCGCGCTGCCGCGCGGCCTCCAGGGCGTCGCGGAGCCGGGGGACTGCGGGGCGCGGGTCAGCCTGCGGCCGAGGAGTCCGGTCTGCCGGATCGCGACCTGGTCCTCACCGCAGCCGGACAGCACCGCCGCCAGCCGCGCCGCGGCACGGTCGTCGACGATGGCGGGCATGTCGATCAACCCGCCCCACCGGTCCGGGTGTTCGAGTGCGACGACGCGGCCCAGGCCCCACACCTGTGCCTGCGCCGGGCCGGCCGGCGCCTCGCCCGGGGTGGCCGCGACGGCGCCGCGGGTGACGACCCACAGCGGTGCGGTCACGCCCGTGTCGCCGAGGGCCTGCACCAGGGCGAGCGTCGCGGCCAGGCCACCGGGCACCACCGGGTGGGCCGGTACGGGCGTCTCGTCCGTCGCGAGGAGCGACAGCACGCCGGACAGCCCGGCGGACTCCGTGCCCGCACGCTGCATCGCCTCGCCGAGCGCGGCGGCCGCACCGGTCCGGTCCACGGCCTCGGCCGGCACCTCGGCCACGACGACCTCGGCCCCGCGGGCGGTCAGCGCGGCCCTGCACTGCTGCGCCAGGTCGTCACCGGCCGCGCCGGCCGGGGCGACGAGCAGCCAGCTCCCGGACGGCGCACCCGGGCTCTGCACCGCCACCGGCGTCCATGTCACGCGGTAGCGCCAGCCCTCGGTCGCCGACCGGTCCCGCTCCCGGCGCCGCCAGGACGCCAGCGCGGGCAGCACCTCGGCCAGATGCCGCTGGTCCTCGATGGCCAGCGTGTCGGCGATCCGGGCCAGGTCCCCGGCCTCGACCGCCCCCCAGAACTGCGCCTGCGCCGCCGTGTCCGCGCCGTCCCCGCCCCTCACCGTGGCGGTCTCGGTCGCGGACCTGAGCCAGAAACGCTCGTGCTGGAACGCGTACGTCGGCAGCTCCACCGTGTCGCCCGCGGGCAGCACCTTCGTCCAGTCGACCGGCAGCCCGGCGGCGTACGCCTGCGCCAGCGACCTGATCAGCCGCGGGGCACCGCCGTTGTCACGCTCCAGCGTGCCCAACACGGGCACACCGGCGACTCCCGCGTCCTCGGCGGTCTCCATCACCGCAGCGGTCAGCACCGGATGCGGCGACACCTCCACGAACGCCCCGTAACCGCCGTCGAGCAGGACCCGTACGGCTTCCTCGAAGCGCACCATCCGCCGCAGATTCGCGAACCAGTAACCCGCATCGACCTCGGTACCCGACACCCACTCACCCGTGACCGTCGACGCCATCGGCACCCGGCCCGCCCGCGGAACGATCCCCGCAAGCTCCTCCTCCAGCACCGCCGCCAACGACTCCACCGCCGGAGAATGCGCAACGAAATCCGTCTCCGGAATACGCCAGCGCAACACCTTCCGCTTCGCCAGCTCCCGCTCGAACTCACCCAACGCCCCCGGCTCACCAGAAACCACCACCGCCGCAGGCCCATTCACCGCAGCCACCGACAACCGCTCACCCCACCCCTCCGCAAGCTCCCGCACCGACTCCGACGGCATCACCACCGACACCATCGACCCCTGCACCGACAAACCCGACAACGCACGCGAGCGCACCGCCACCACCCGCGCACCGTCCTCCAACGACAACATCCCCGCCACCGTCGCCGCCGCGATCTCACCCTGCGAATGCCCCACCACCGCATCCGGACCCACACCCGCCGCCTCCCACACCGCAGCCAGCGACACCATCACCGCCCACAACACCGGCTGCACCACATCCGCACGATCCAGCCCCGGCGCACCCTCCACACCCGCCAGAACATCACTCAGCGACCACGGCACATGCGACGCCAACGCCGCCTCACACTCCGCCAACCGCGCCGCGAACACCGGACTCGACCCCACCAACTCCCGGCCCATGCCCACCCACTGCGAACCCTGACCCGCGAACACGAACACCGTCCGCACACCCGACCGCGCCACACCCGACACCACCGAATCCGCAGACCCGCCTGCCGCAACACTCTGCAGACCCGCCGTCAACCCCGCACGGTCACCACCCAGAACCACAGCCCGGTGCTCGAACACCGACCGCGTCGCCGCCAACGACCACGCCACATCCGCCGGTTCAAGCCCCGGCCGGGCCGCAACCCACTCCCGCAACCGACCCGCCTGCGCCGCCAAACCCTCGGCCGACCCGCCGGAGACCGCCCAGGCCGACAACCCGTCCGTCTCGACCACCACGGGCACGACCACCGGCTCGACCTCGGTGGCGGCGGCCTCGGTGGCGACGGCGCCCTCTGCCGTCTCCGCCGGGCCGGAATCCCCGGCGCCCTCGTCCTCGGCGGCCGTCACCTCGCCCGTCCGGGCCGGGGCCTCCTCCAGGATGATGTGCACGTTGGTGCCACTCATGCCGAACGCCGACACACCCGCACGGCGCACCCGCTCGCCGGTGGGCCACGGCACGGGCTCGGTCAGCAGCCGGACCTCACCGGCCGACCAGTCCACATGCGGCGAGGGCTCGTCCACGTGCAGCGTCCGCGGCAGCTGCTCGTGCTGCAGCGCCAGCACCATCTTGATGACGCCCGCCACGCCGGCCGCCGCCTGCGGGTGCCCGATGTTCGACTTCACCGACCCCAGCCACAACGGCCGCCGGCCGGGGCGCTCCTGGCCGTAGGTGTCCAGCAGGGCGTCGGCCTCGATCGGGTCGCCGAGCGTGGTCGCCGAGCCGTGGGCCTCCACCACGTCCACGTCGGCGGGCGACAGCTGGGCGGCGGCCAGCGCGGCCCGGATCACCCGCTGCTGCGAGGGACCGTTGGGCGCGGTCAGGCCGTTGGAGGCGCCGTCCTGGTTGATCGCGGAGCCGCGCATCACGGCCAGGATGTTGTGCCCGTTGCGGCGGGCGTCCGAGAGCCTCTCGACGACGAGGACGCCGACGCCCTCGCCCCAGCCGGAGCCGTCCGCCGTCGCGCTGAAGGACTTGCAGCGCCCGTCCACCGACATCCCGCGCTGCCGGGAGAAGCCCACGAACACGGACGGGGAGGCGATCACCGTGGCGCCGCCGACCAGCGCCAGCGAGCACTCGCCCGCCCGCAGCGACTGTGCGGCCAGGTGCAGTGCCACCAGGGAGGACGAGCACGCGGTGTCGATCGTGACGGCCGGGCCCTCCAGGCCGAAGGTGAACGCCAGTCGGCCCGACAGGACGCTGGTTGCGATGCCGGTGAGGAGATGGCCCTCCGAACCTCCGGACTCCGCCGAGGGGTTGGTGCCGTAGCCCTGGCTGTAGGCGCCGGCGAAGACTCCGGTGCGGCTGCCGCGCAGGGAGGCGGCGTCGATGCCCGACTGTTCGAGGGCCTCCCAGGACACCTCCAGCAGCAGGCGCTGCTGGGGGTCCATCACGAGCGCCTCGCGCGGGCTGATCCCGAAGAACCCGGCGTCGAACTCGGCGGCGTCGTACACGAATCCGCCGTGGCGGGCGTACGAGGTGCCCGGGTGATCCGGGTCGGGGTCGTAGAGGTTGTCCAGGTCCCAGCCGCGGTCCTGCGGGAACGGGCCGATCGCGTCCGTTCCCGTGGCCAGCAGCTCCCACAGCTCCTCGGGGGACTTGACCCCGCCGGGGAAGCGGCAGCCCATGCCGACGATCGCGATCGGCTCCTGGCTCCGCTCCTCGACCTCAGCCAGTCGACGGCGGACCTGGCGCAGATTAGCCGTCACGAGCTTGAGGTAATCGCGGAGCTTGTCTTCGTTGGCCATTTACTTCCGCCATCCCTGCTTGCCGAGGATATGCCACTTCTGATCTGCGCGGCTGCGCTGCGGGGTTACCGCGGAAATTACGCAGATTGGTACTCAGGCACACGAAGGAGGAACGCACAGGACCGGCAGAGAGATCTGGCACGTTCTTACTGCGACAGGGACCGAATCACCCGCCGCGGCCGACGACGAGGCAATTCTCGTCGACTCTGTTCACCCCGTCGCGACAACCATTCCAAGGTATTGCACCGCTTGTCCGGGGCACCGACCCGTCGTCGGCTCTTCCGACCCGGAGCCAGTGACAACTTATCCCTACAACCCGCCACCTCGCGATTGCCGCAAGTTACGTCCTCAATAATTTCGGGCAAAGACACCGAGTGATGCGAATAAGGCGCTGGAGCCCAGGCTCACCGATAACTGGAACATAGTCGGCCCTCAGTGGGCCTCGCAACGCAGCAGTTGAACACTTGAACCGCCCGCATGCGGCGAAGAATCCGGCATTCGATCCGCGAGAACGCACATAATACCGGTCGCATAAATACCACGGCCCTGTATTCCGGGACCAGAGGGTCGCGGGGCCGACACACCACGGCGGTGGGGGGGGGGGGCGGGCCGCCCCCCCCCCCCCCCCCCGCCACCCGCCCCAGCGGGGGGGGGGGGGGGCGGGCCCGGCGGGCAGGGCCCCGTCGAGGATCCCCGCGAGACGCTGGGCGCACGCTGTTCCGTCCTAGGACAAGGGGAGGCAGGTGCCCTGCGCGGACGTCGTCAGAGCGCGCTCTCTCCGCGGACCCACTGCCCGAGCGTCCGCCGCGGGTGCCTGATCACCACGTCGCCGCCGCGGACCCGGCCGGTCACGTTCACACGCAGCTCGACGGGCGCTTCCGCGTCGGAGCCGGGCTGGCGGTTCTTCACCTCGCCGACGCCCACCGTCAGCTCGCTGGTCGTCACCGCGATGCCCGGCCTGACGATCAGGATCAGGTTGCCGCCGATGCTCAGGTCGACATCGATGTCCAGGGCGTCGTGGCCGATCACGGCCTCGGTGAAGTCGAGCTTGACGTCGCCTCCGTGCATACGGATGTCCAGACGGCGCGGGACCGCCCAGGAGCCGGACCGCTGCAGCGTGCCCCATCGCTGGTTGATCTCCACGACGTCCTTGGCCTGCAAAGCACCCGCGGACTGTGTCTGCTGCTCGACGGGAGAGTTCGGCAGATCGCGGGTCAGCGCGGCCAGCTCGCTGACGTAGCGGGCCTTCAGCGCCGCCTCCACGCGCTCGTCGTGTTCCTCGGCTGTGAGCCGGCCGTCCCCCGTGGCGTCGCGGAGGATCTCCACGACCTGTTCCCGGTCGGCGTCCGAAGCCCTCAGGTCTGCTGTGTTCACGTCCTCGGCGCCGTCATCGCTCGACGGCTTGTCATCGGTCATGCCTCACAGCCTGATCTCCCGCCGGAAGAATCGCAAGACGACTTCGGCCAACTCCCTTAACTCCACAGGGATATCACAAAGCAGAACGGTGCACGGCTCGGGTGAACGCGATCCGAAGTCTCTGTTCAACTGACATGTCCGTGCGGCTGAACGGATCTTGGGCCGCCGGTGGAGCAACACTCCGTGCGGATTTGTGTCACGGCTCGCCGAACTCGCCGAGCACGAGGGTGACGAGGCAGTTGAACGAGGCGACGTGAAGCTCCGGCTTCCCCTAGCGTGTGCCGCGCAGGGCCCACCTTGAGGCCATCACCGGTGCGCCCGTCCGCACACCGCAACGACAGCCTGGCATCCGTACCCGACATCTGTTCCAAGGCGAGGCCGGCCCCTCGCGAACTCGCCCGACCGGCACCGTCTCCTGTCGCACGCCCGCGGGACGAGAGATCCCGAACACGGGCGGGACATTCCGAACAGGTGGAGCGTCGGCTGAGAACACGGACCTGTCATCCGCGTCGTGCCGTCCTGCCATCCAGCCGAGGGAGAAATAGGGGCATGGAAGTGTCGTTGTTGAGTCTTGTCATGGGGTCCTTCACGTCCGCCACGGTCGGTGCCGCCGCCCGCCTCGGTGTCGCGGACGCCCTCGCGGACGGCCCGGCGACGAGCGCCGAGCTGGCCAAGGCCGTCGGCGCCGACCACGACGCGCTGGTCTCCCTCATGAAGGCCCTGACGGCCCTCGGGGTCTTCGCACAGGACGGGGAGGGCCGGTACACCAACTCACCCCTGTCCGAGCAGCTCAGGACCGACCACCCCGAGTCGATCCGGTACCTGACCGCGCTGCTGTGCGGCCTCTACGCCCAGGCGGCCAGCGGGGGTCTCGCGCAGGCGGTGCAGCACGGCACGTCGGTCATGCCCCAGGCGTTCGGCGTCTCGCTCTACGAGTACCTGGAGAAGGACGCCGAGACCGCGCGGATCTTCGACCTGGCGATGCAGGACTGGGCCCGGCCGATCGGCACGGTGCTGGCGGAGCACGTCCCGTTCGAGAACGTGCGCACGGTGGTCGACGTCGGCGGGGGCAACGGCGCGCTCCTGAAGACCGTTCTCGCGGCGCACCCGCACCTCAAGGGCGTCTGTGTGGACCGCCCGGACACGTGCCGGCGGGCGGAGGCCGGTCTGCGTGAGTCCGGCGACGAGGACCTCGTCGAGCGGCTGAGCTACCGGCCTTCGGACATCCTTCGTGAGGTCCCGGAGGGCGGCGATCTCTACATCATCAAGAACGTTCTCCACGACTGGAGTTCGGAGAGCAGCGTCCGGATCCTGGGCAACATCCGGGCGGCGATGAGCGCCGGTGCCGATCCGGACCGCAAGCCGATGCTCCTGGTCATCGACCCGTTGGTGGAACACGACTCCGGGGCCGCGTTCCGCAACGTGATCAAGATGGTGGTCGGCGAGACCGATGCCCGCGAGCGCACCGAGGCCGACATCCGCCGGGAAGTGACGGAGGCAGGACTCGAGGTCGTGTCGGTCACCCCGTGTCCGGCGGACCTGTGCGTCATCGCCTGCGTCCTGCCCGAGAACGCCTGACCCGCCGCTCTCTGCCTTCAGTTGGTCACGACGAGGCCCCGTCGGCATGGGCCGGCGCCGCACGGACCGGCTTTCCCGCTGGTCCGTGCGGCCGTTGTGCCGCCGCCCTGCCGGCCGTGCTGTCCGCCACCGGGTACGGCACGAACGTGCTGGTGTTCTGGTCGATCCGCAGCGGGTGCCCGAGCGGCGGGGCGGCTCGCTGGGGGCACTCGAGGCGTTCGCAGGCGCGGCAGCCCATGCCGATGGGGGTGGCGGCGGAGGCGTTGGCGAGGTCGAGGCCGTCGGAGTAGACGACGCGGTGGGCGTGGCGGATCTCGCAGCCCAGGCCGATGGCGAAGGTCTTGCCGGGTTCGCCCCAGCCGCCGCGGTGCCGGGTGAGGGCGCGGGCGGTCCACAAGTAGCGCTGTCCGTCCGGCATTTCGGCGATCTGGACGTGGATGCGGCCGGGGGCGGCGAACGCCTCGTAGAGGTTCCACAGCGGGCAGGTGCCGCCGGCCCGGGAGAAGTGGAAGCCCGTTGCCGACTGGCGCTTGGACATGTTGCCCGCCCTGTCGACCCGGACGAAGGAGAAGGGCACCCCGCGCAGACGGGGGCGCTGCAGGGTGCTCAGGCGGTGGCAGACGGTCTCGTGGCCGAGGCCGTAGCGGTCGGTGAGGCGTTCGATGTCGTAGCGCACCCCTTCGGCAGCCGCGTGGAAGGCGCCGTACGGCAGGATCAGGGCTGCCGCGAAGTAGTTGGCGATGCCGATGCGGGCCAGGGCGTGGGCCGGCGAGTCGGCTGCGAAGTCCTCGGCGGCCTGGCGGTCGAGTTCGTCGCCGTACTCCAGCAGGGCGAGCTGGGTGGCCATCCGGAAGGCGCGCTGGCCCGGGCGCAGGCGGGTGGACAGGTGAAGGGTGCGGGTCGGCTCGTCGTAGTGGTGCAGATGGTCGCCCCGCTCGCCGGTCAGCCGGACGCCGTGGCGGTCGGCGAGCCGGGCGGTCAGGGCCTGGACGACGTCGCCGGGCCGGATGCCGATCTCGTGGGCGAGTTCCTCCGCGGCGAGGTCGGTGTCGTGGAGGTAGTTCTGGCGGCGGTAGAAGAAGTCCCGGATCTCCTCGTGGGGGGAGAGGGGCTGCTCGGGGGCGGTCCCGCGGCCGTCGGTGGCCTCGGCGAGACGCTCGGCGAGCAGGTGGTTGCGGCGGCCGAGGCCGAGCAGGACCTGGGCGACGGCGGGCAGCCGCGAGGCCAGGTCCGTCAGGTCGGCGGCTGAGACCCGGGCCTCGGCGAGTTCCCCGGCCAGCGCCTCCCGGAGGTCCGCGACCAGGCGCGTGGTGTCACGCTCGGAGAAGAAGCCCGGGTCGACGCCGAAAGTCTCTGTCAGGCGCAGCAGGACCGGGACCGTGAGCGGACGGGAGTCGTGCTCCATCTGGTTCAGGTAGCTGGGCGAGATGGCGAGGACGCGGGCCAGTTCGGCCTGGCTCATGCGCCGCTCCTCGCGCAGGCGCCGCAGGCGCGCCCCCGCATAGGTCTTGCTCACCCGTTGACCTCCGCGTCCGGCTTCCGGTCAGCGTACGGGAGCGGACCGGCCGGAGACCCTTCGCAAACTTGGCAAACAATGACCGGAAGATTCGCAGAAGTTGGCAGGCATCCACGGTTGTTGGCACTCAGTGCCAGTGTCAGAGTTTCCGTGCGGCCCGCCGGACACCGGCGACCACCGCTCGGAACCGGGGCGCGATTCATGCCCTGACGTCGGAGATCCCGGCGCCGATGGGGTCGTGACCGGCAGCGTTGCTCACCTCCGTCCACCGCGTGACGACGGGCCGCATCCCAGTTCTTCGACACACCGTGCCACCCCTGTTCGTCCGGACCGGGGGATTGGCAGCAGGCACAGACCGAGGAGACGTGACAGTCATGGCAGAGGCGAGGACGCAGGCGGCCGAGAAGCTCGCGCAGCGCTGGGCCACCGACCCGCGCTGGCAAGGCATCGAGCGCACCTACAGTGCCGAGGACGTGATCCGGCTCTCGGGCAGCGTCCGCGAGGAGCACACCCTGGCCCGGCGCGGCGCCGAGCGGTTGTGGCGGCAACTGCACGAGCAGGACTACATCCATGCGCTCGGCGCGCTCACCGGCGGCCAGGCCGTCCAGCAGGTCAAGGCCGGTCTGCAGGCCGTCTACCTGTCCGGCTGGCAGGTCGCCGCCGACGCCAACCAGGCCGGCCACACCTACCCCGACCAGAGCCTCTACCCGGCCAACTCCGTGCCCCAGGTGGTCCGCCGGATCAACAATGCGCTGCTGCGCGCCGACCAGATCGCCACCGCCGAGGGCGCCGGCGGCACGACGGACTGGCTGGTGCCGATCGTCGCCGACGCCGAGGCCGGCTTCGGCGGTCCGCTGAACGCCTTCGAGCTGACGAAGGCGATGATCGCGGCGGGCGCGGCCGGCATCCACTACGAGGACCAGCTCGCCTCGGAGAAGAAGTGCGGCCACCTCGGCGGCAAGGTCCTGGTGCCGACCTCGCAGCACATCCGCACCCTGAACGCCGCCCGTCTCGCCGCCGACATCGCCGACGTTCCCACCGTCGTCGTCGCCCGCACCGATGCCCTGGCCGCCAACCTGCTGACCAGCGACGTCGACGAGCGTGACGCGGAGTTCGTCACCGGGGAGCGTACGGCCGAAGGCTTCTACCGGGTCCGGGGCGGCATGGCTCCGGTGATCGCGCGCGGGCTGGCCTATGCGCCCTACGCCGACCTGATCTGGGTCGAGACGGGTACGCCCGACCTGGCGCAGGCCCGCGAGTTCGCCGAGGCGATCCACGCCCGGTACCCGGACCAGATGCTCGCCTACAACTGCTCGCCGTCCTTCAACTGGAAGGCGGCGCTGGACGACGACCGGATCGCCAAGTTCCAGCGCGAGCTGGGCGCGATGGGCTACAAGTTCCAGTTCATCACGCTGGCCGGCTTCCACTCCCTCAACCACGGCATGTTCGACCTCGCCCGCGGCTACGCCGAGCACGGCATGACCGCCTACGTCGACCTGCAGGAGCGGGAGTTCGCCGCGCAGGCGCACGGCTTCACCGCCGTCAGGCACCAGCGCGAGGTCGGCACCGGCTACTTCGATCTGGTCTCCACCGCCGTCAACCCCGCCTCCTCCACCACCGCCCTGGCCGGCTCCACGGAGGAGGAGCAGTTCCACTAGGGCTGCCCGGGCCCTGTGGCCCGCCCCGGCCCGGCGGGGGTCGTACGACCGTCCCCGTCCGACCCCCGCCTTCCGCCCCGCCCGCAGGAGAAGCGATGTCCACCAGTGCCCTGACCCACCACGTCCGTGTTCTCGCGCCCCTGGGCGAGCGGCACGACGAGATCCTCACGCCCGCCGCCCTGGACTTCCTCGGCCGGCTGACCGCGGCGTTCGCCGGCCGCCGCCGGGACCTGATGCGAGAACGCCGCCGGCAGATCCTCCGCCTGGCCAGCGGCTCCCCGCTCGACTTCCCGATGGTCACCTCCGCCGTCCGTGCCGACCCCACCTGGCGGGTCGCACCGCCCGCCCCCGGCCTGACCGACCGCCGCGTGGAGATCACCGGCCCGCCGGACCGCCGGATGACGGTCAACGCCCTCAGCTCCGGTGCCCGGGTGTGGATGGCCGACTTCGAGGACGCCACCGCGCCCACCTGGAACAACGTGATCGGCGGCCAGCTCAACCTGCTCGACGCCGTCCGGCGGCGCATCGACTTCACCACCGGCGACGGCAGGCGGTACCGGCTCGGCGAACAGCTCGCCACCATCGTCGTACGACCGCGCGGCTGGCACCTGGACGAGGAGCACCTGGAGTTCGAGGACGCCCCCGTGCCCGCCGCGCTCGTCGACTTCGGCCTGTACTTCTTCCACTGCGCGCAGCGGCAGATCGACGCCGGCCGCGGCCCGTACTTCTACCTCCCCAAGCTGGAGAACCGCTACGAGGCCCGCCTGTGGAACGACGTCTTCGTCACCGCGCAGGAACTCCTCGGCATTCCCCGCGGCACGATCCGCGCCACCGTCCTCATCGAGACGATCACCGCCGCGTTCGAGATGGAGGAGATCCTCTACGAGCTGCGCGAGCACAGCTCGGGCCTGAACGCGGGCCGCTGGGACTACCTGTTCAGCCTGATCAAGACCTTCGGTCACCGCACCGACTTCCTGCTGCCGGACCGCGCGAAGGTCACGATGACGGCTCCCTTCATGCGGGCCTACACCGAACTCCTCGTGCGTACCTGTCACCGGCGCGGCGCGCACGCCGTCGGCGGCATGGCCGCGCAGGTGCCGAGCAGGGACCCGGCCGCCCACGAGGCGGCCCTCGCCAAGGTGCGGCTGGACAAGGAGCGCGAGGCCGAGGCCGGCTTCGACGGCTCCTGGGTCGCCCACCCGGGCCTGGTCGCCGTCTGCCGTGAGGTGTTCGACGGTGTCCTCGGCGAGCGGCCGCACCAGATCGACCGGACGCGGGACGACGTGGAGGTGACGGCCGCGGACCTGCTGTCGGTGCGCCGGGGCGGCGGGCCGCCCACCCCGGAAGGCGTGCGCACCAACATCGCGGTCGCGCTGCGCTACTTCGCCGCCTGGCTGCGCGGGCAGGGCGCGGTCGCTCTGTACGGTCTCATGGAGGACGCGGCCACGGCCGAGATCGCCCGCGTGCAGATCTGGCAGTGGCTGCGGCACCGGGTGATCGACCGGGAGACGGTCCTGCGGCTGCTCGACGAGGAGGCCGCCGCGCTCGGCGCCGAGTACCCGTGGGCGCCGGTCGACGAGGTACGCGCGCTCTTCGAACGGACCGCCCTGGCGGGCGAGTTGCCGCTCTTCTTCACGCCCGACGCCTACACCGCCCATCTGGTGCAGCGCGCGGAGCCCCGGTCATGAGCGGCGGAATCCGGCGCGTCGGGGTGGTCGGCGGCGGCCAGATGGGTGCCGGCATCGCCGAGGTGTGCGCGCGGGCGGGACTGGACACGGTGGTCTGCGAGGCGGACGCCACGGCCGCCCGCGTCGCCCGCGAGCGCGTGGCCGCCTCTCTGGAGCGCGCGGTCCGGCGGGGCGGGCTGGAGCCGTCCGCCGCGCAGGACGCCCTCGCCCGCCTCGTCTTCACCGGCGATCTGGAGGAGATGGCCGACCGGCAGCTCGTCATCGAGGCCGTCGTCGAGAACGCGGACGCCAAGACCGAGGTGTTCGCCGCCCTCGACAAGATCGTCGAGGACCCGTCGGCCGTCCTGGCGACCAACACCTCCTCCCTGCCCGTGATGCGCCTCGGCATGGCCACCGGCCGCGCCGACCGGGTCGTGGGACTGCACTTCTTCAACCCGGTGCCGGTGCTGCCGCTCGTGGAGGTCGTGCCCTCCCTGCACACCGCACCCGGGACCGTGACCGCCGTCGAGTCCTTCGCCACGGAAGTTCTCGGCAAGACGGTCGTCCGCTCCCGGGACCGGGCGGGCTTCGTCGTCAACGCGCTGCTCATCCCCTATTTGCTGGCGGCCGTCCGGATGGCGGAGTCCGGCTTCGCCGGCGCCGCCGACATCGACACCGCCATGGAGCTGGGCTGCGCCCACCCCATGGGGCCGCTCCGGCTCGCGGACCTGATCGGCCTCGACACCGTCGCCTCGATCGCCGAGTCGCTCTACGACGAGTTCCGCGAACCCCTCTACGCCCCTCCCCCGCTGCTCCAGCGGATGGTCGAGGCGGGACTGCTCGGCCGCAAGACCGGGCGGGGGTTCCACAAGTACGGCCGGTCCTGAGCGGACCGGCGCGCCCGGGCTGAGGGGCCCGCGGCGAGGAGCGGGCCGAAAGGCCCGGACGGCAGCGGCCGGCCGAGGGATCCGGCGGCTGCTCACAGGGGAGGGGCGGGAAGCGCTCGTGCGGCGCCTCCCGCCCCGGCCCGTTTCCCCACTGCGGCGGCATGTCCCACGTCACCTTCCGAATGCGGGGCATCGTGCACCACGTCCCTGGACGGTCCCTTAGGCTGACCGGTGCAGCTGGTTCGCCCCGTCCGCCAGGCGGGATGCGTCGCAAGAGGGAACCCGGTGGGAATCCGGGACTGCCCCGCAGCGGTGAGCGGGAACGACCGCCGTCATACGCACTGGGCCCGAGGAGGGCCCGGGAAGCGACGGCCAGTAGGTGTCCTCCCCCGTGAGGACGTGCCCGCGAGTCCGAAGACCTGCCATCTGCCCGCGCGCGGGACCACTCGTGCGCGGACATCCCGGTGACCTCGAGGGCGGGTCGGCGCACACACCGAACGGACGGCCGTGGGCCGGTACCGTCCGGTCCGTCACCCCTTCGCGCTCTCGTCCCGTCCCCGGGATCTCAGGGATTCATCTCGCGAAGGAGATCTCCGTGACCACCAAGCCCGCAGCCGCGGCAGCACGGGCCACCGTGTACGGCTACCCCCGCCAGGGACAGAACCGGGAACTGAAGAAG
The DNA here is from genome assembly GCF_040642095.1 of Streptomyces sp. NPDC020362. Classification (NCBI taxonomy): domain Bacteria; kingdom Bacillati; phylum Actinomycetota; class Actinomycetes; order Kitasatosporales; family Streptomycetaceae; genus Streptomyces; species Streptomyces sp. NPDC020362. The sequence continues at coordinate 23,723 of NZ_JBFAET010000067.1, read as the reverse complement.
GCCGTCGAGGGCTACTGGAAGGGCCGCGTGACCGCCGACGCCCTGCGCGCCACCGCCGCCGGTCTGCGTCGCACCAACTGGCGGCGGCTGGCGGACGCCGGCATCGACGAGGTGCCGACCGGCGACTTCTCGTACTACGACCACGTGCTGGACACCACCGTCATGGTCGGCGCGATCCCCGACCGTCACCGTGCCGCCGTCGCCTCCGACCCGCTCGACGGGTACTTCGCCATGGCGCGCGGTACCCAGGACGTCGCACCGCTGGAGATGACCAAGTGGTTCGACACCAACTACCACTACCTGGTACCCGAGTTGGGACCGGACACGGTGTTCACGGCGGACTCCGGCAAGCAGGTCGCCGAGCTGCGGGAAGCACTCGCTCTGGAACTGGCGGCCCGCCCCGTGCTGGTCGGCCCGGTGACCTACCTGCTGCTGGCCAAACCCGCGCCCGGCGCGCCCGCGGACTTCGAGCCGCTCATCCTGCTGGACCGCCTGCTGCCGGTGTACGCCGAGGTCCTCGCCGACCTGCACGCGGCGGGCGCCGAGTGGGTACAGCTCGACGAGCCCGCCCTGGTCCAGGACCGCACCCCGGCCGAACTGAACGCCGCCGCCCGCGCCTACCGCGACCTCGGTGCCCTGACCGACCGGCCGAAGCTGCTGGTCGCCTCCTACTTCGACCGGCTCGGTGAGGCCCTGCCGGTGCTGGCCGAGGCACCGGTCGACGGGCTCGCCCTGGACTTCACCGAGGCGGCCGCCGCCCATCTGGAGGCGCTGGCCGCCGTCGGCGGACTGCCCGGCAAGCGGCTGGTCGCCGGCGTCGTCAACGGGCGCAACATCTGGGTGAACGACCTGTCGGCCTCGCTCGCCGTGCTCGGCACCCTGCTGGGCCTGGCCGACCGGGTCGACGTCTCCGCCTCCTGCTCGCTGCTGCACGTCCCCCTCGACACGTCGGCCGAGCGGGACATCGATCCGCAGATCATGCGCTGGCTCGCCTTCGCCCGGCAGAAGACGGCCGAGATCGCCACCCTCGCCAAGGGCCTGGCCCGCGGCACCGACGCCATCGCCGCGGAACTGGCCGCGAACCGTGCCGACCTGGCCTCCCGCGCGAACTCCGCCGTCACCCGCGACCCGGCCGTCCGCGCCCGCGCCACCGCCGTCACCCTCGACGACGCGCGCCGCTGCGCGTCCTACCCGGAGCGGGCCGCCGCCCAGCGCGCCCACCTGCGCCTCCCGCTGCTCCCCACCACGACCATCGGCTCCTTCCCGCAGACCGGCGAACTGCGCACGGCCCGCGCCGATCTGAGGGCCGGGCGGATCGACACCGCCGGGTACGAGGAGCGCATCAGGGCGGAGATCCAGGAGGTGATCTCCTTCCAGGAGAAGGCCGGCCTGGACGTCCTGGTGCACGGCGAGGCCGAACGCAACGACATGGTCCAGTACTTCGCCGAACAGCTCACCGGCTACCTCGCCACCCACCACGGCTGGGTCCAGTCCTACGGCACCCGGTACGTCCGGCCGCCGATCCTGGCCGGTGACATCTCCCGCCCCGAGCCGATGACCGTGCGCTGGACGACATACGCCCAGTCCCTCACCGACCGTCCGGTCAAGGGCATGCTCACCGGCCCGGTCACCATGCTGGCCTGGTCGTTCGTCCGCGACGACCAGCCGCTCGCCGACACCGCCCGCCAGGTCGCCCTCGCCCTGCGCGACGAGGTGAACGACCTGGAGGCGGCGGGGACTTCGGTGATCCAGGTGGACGAGCCCGCGCTGCGTGAGACGCTGCCGCTGCGGGCCGCCGACCGTCCCGCGTACCTGGCATGGGCCACGGAGGCCTTCCGGCTGACCACCGGCGGCGTCCGCCCGGACACCCAGATCCACACGCACATGTGCTACGCCGAGTTCGGTGACGTCGTCCGGGCCATCGACGACCTCGACGCCGACGTCATCAGCCTGGAGGCCGCCCGCTCCCACATGCAGGTCGCCCGTGAGCTCGCCGCCCACGGCTACCCGCGCGAGGCCGGGCCCGGCGTGTACGACATCCACTCCCCGCGCGTGCCGAGCGCCGCGGAGGCCGCCGGGCTGCTGCGCACGGGCCTTGAGGCGATCCCCGCCGAGCGCCTGTGGGTGAATCCGGACTGCGGCCTGAAGACCCGCGGCTGGCCGGAGACCCGGGCCTCCCTGGAGAACCTGGTCGCGGCCGCCTGCCGGGTCCGCGGGGCGCTGTCGCCGGGGTTCACGTAAGCCCCCGCCCGCCCCCGGCGGGGGGGGGGCGCCCCCGACCGCCGAGGAACCGCCGGAACCGCTCGCTGCACAGGTCGGCGGTCGGGCGTCGTCGCGCATCGCAGCGCTGTCCATCTGCGAAAACCGCGAATTCCGCGGATGTTATGTTCGCAGCAGGGCGGGGACGAGACCGTCACCTGCGGCGGGCTCGGCTCCCCCCGCCCCACGCGCCGGATTCACGGTGGCGCCCGCCCGCACCCCGTGACCACCGCAGGAGGAACAGCCACGTGACCAGCCGCGTCACCTTCGTCTCGCCCACGACGAGCCCGTCGCTGCGGTGCGCCCGCTTCTACGACGGCGACTCGGTCGACGCCGTCGGGTCGGCCCGCGCCCGCTCGGCGGCCGGGTCGCTGCCCTCGCCCGCCCGTGTGCTGACGTCCTCGAGCGTGCGCTGCCGGGAGACCGCGGCGGCGCTCGGCCTCGACGGTGCACGGACGCCGGAGCTGGACGGTCTGGACGTGGGCCGCTGGCGAGGCCGCACTCTGGAGGAAGTGGCGGCCGCCGACCCGGAAGCGGTGGGCCGCTGGCTCGCCGAACCGGGCTGGGCGGACCACGGCGGGGAGTCGGTGCAGGACGTGTGCGAGCGGGTCGGGCGCTGGCTGGAGTCCGCGCAGGACACGGACGGACGCACGGTCGCCGTGGTCGAGCCGGAGGTCGTGCGGGCTGCGGTCGTGCACGTCCTGGGCCTGCCCATGGCTGCCTTCTGGCGGCTCGACGTACCGCCGCTGACGGTCACGGAACTCAGTGGACGGGCCGGCCGGTGGAATCTGCGGCTCGGGCAGCCGCTGGCCGCGCCGGACGGCGTGCCGGACACCGCTTCGGGCGCGACCTCTTCGGGCAGCACCTCGGCGGGCTGAGACGGAACGGGCCGGGCTGCGACGGAGGGGGCCGAGCTGAGGCCGAGTCGGCCGAGCTGAGACTGAGCTGGGCGAGCCGAGGCCGAGCGGGCCAGGCTCAGGCCGAGCGGGTGCCGTGGTTCAGGAGGCCGCGTCCCGGTGCCGGCGCAGCAGTGCCGCTATCGTGCAGCGCAGGCAGTGGGCCTGCGCGTCCCACTCCGTGGCTCGGTGGGGGCGGGCGGACACCGGGCACGCCGACGGCTGCGTACCGTCCTCCTCCTGACAGTCCACCGGGTCGTCGACCAACGTCTCCAGCTCCCGCAGGAGTTGTTCGGTCCGCTTCGCCTGCTGGGCCAGCACCCGCACCCGTGCGCTCTGGCCGCCGATCTGCCGTCGGCTGGCGATCAGCTGCTCGTACTCCTCGACGGTGAGAGCGACCGCGTCACGGCCGTCGAGAGTGATGTGGCGTGGCTGGGGACGTCTGGCCACTCGGCTCCTCCGCTCGTCACCTGCGCCGGTGTCCCGGGAACGCGAAAGGGCCCCCGGAGGGTTCCGAAGGGCCCTGTCGTGTCCCAAAACCGTCAGTTCGAGGCGGGAACCGTCCGCCCGGAAGGAGCCGCGGCCGGCTTGGGATTCAGCTGCCGCTCGGCCAACTCACCGAAGAGCAGCCCGAATCCGCCCCACAGAACGCTCTGGATGGCGAGGGCCGAGAGACGGAACCGCCACAGCAGGGTGGCCGGGAAGTCCTTCGGCACCTCGTTGATGACCGGCAGGAACTCGTAGGCCAGGCCGATCACGACGGCGAAGGAGGCCACCGCAACCACGGTCGCCCACCAGGTGCCCAGCGACGGCGCGAGCCGCTTGCCGAGGATGGTCGCCGCGATCGCGAGAAGCACGCTGAGGAGCATCATCAGGAAGTACAGGGTGGTCCGCTTGCCGATGGTGTCGGGGTTGCCGACCGACGGCGGATTGGCCGGGTACTTCAGGAACGGGACGACGTACACGGCGACGAGCGCGCAGCCGGACAGCAGCAGCGCGGTCGCCCGCGGGCCGAAGCGGCCCACCCGGCCGAGCGCGAAGCAGTACGCCAGCGCGGCGATACCGCCGAAGGCGACCCCGTAGACGAGGACGCCGGTGGCGAGACCGGCGGTGGACTGCAGGGAGCGGGAGACGACTTCCATCTCGTGCTCGTGGGAGTGCGCCTCCTCGAAGCCGATCGCCTTGTCGACGTTCGGCTCACCGAGGAGATAGGCGACGACCAGGGCGAGCACGCCGGCCGCCAGGCCGGCGAGCATGCCCCGCACGAGGAGATTTCTTACCGTTGCGGAGTTCATGGGCGTGCGGCGTCCCTCGCGTCAGTGGCAGGGGAAGCCGAGCAGGTGGCGGGCGTCGTGGACCCATTCGTGGACGTCCGTGCCGTTGAACACGGAGGTGGCGCCCTGCTCGGCGCCGACGAAGTAGAGCAGGACCAGCATCAGGATGCCGAAGAAGACCGCCCAGGGAGCTATCGCCTTCAGCGGCAGCGTGGCGGGAACGACGGGAGTGGTGGCTGTCGGCTGGGCGACGGTCTGCGCCATGGCAGAACCTCCTCTGGGAGTTCGCGTCCCATCTCGGTGGTGCAGTGGACGACGGCCACGGGTCTGACTCACGAGGCGCTCCTCAAGGCGTCTCGCATACAGTGGCGCGACCGTGCCGGATTTCCACCGGCTTCCGTCTCGCCGTCGTCGATATCGGACAGACCGTACCGCGCCACGCGGGCACGGCCAAGACCGCGTCCACCCCGCGTGATCTTCCTCTCGCACCGGGTGGCCGCGGCAGGGGCGGACGGGGCAGCGGTGACGGAACGCGGCGGGCCGCTCGTCGCCGAGGGCGCCCAGGCCCGCCTTCCGGTCGGCAGTCGCGAACACCGTGTGGAATGAGCGCCGTTCACGGCGGACGCCTCGGCGACGTCTCCATGGCCTCGGCCTGTCCGGCCCCCGCCGCCACGGTCGGCATGCGCAGCTGTCCGAACCGGTCCCGGGCGGCGCTCGGCATACAACACCGCTGCGGTCACGTCGAGTTCGGCATGCACGCCGCCCGCGACGGTTCGGCTCACCAGGCCGTCTCCGGGGCGGTGCCGGGCCCGGCGAGTCCCAGCTCGTGCTCGCCGAGCGGGGTGAAGAAGCGTTCGACGTCGGCGTCGGTGACCTCGGCGAGGGTCGCGGGCGACCAGCGCGGGTTGCGGTCCTTGTCGACGACCTGGGCGCGGATGCCCTCCACCAGGTCGTGCGTGCTCAGGGCCGCGCAGGAGACGCGGTACTCCTGGTCGAGGACGCGCTCGAGGGGACCGAGGCGCCGGGCACGGAGCAGGGCGGCCAGAGTGACCTTCACAGACGTCGGTGACCTGGTGAGAAGGGTCTCCGCCGCCTCCTTCGCGGCCGGGTCGCCGTGGGCGAGCAGCCGCTGCACGATCTCCTCCACCGTGCCGGCGGCGTAACAGGCGTCGATCCACTCGCGCCGGGCGGCCAGCTCACCCTGCGGCGGCGGCTGTACGTGGCGCCGGAGGGCGTCTCGTACGGGCATCTCGGCGAGGTCGTCGACGAAGGCGTCGAGGCCGGTGGACGGCAGATAGTGGTCGGCGAGCCCGCAGAGCAGGGCGTCGCCGGCACCGATCTGCGCCCCGGTCAGCGCGAGGTGGGTGCCCAGTTCGCCCGGGGTGAGAGCGAGCAGGTAGGTGCCGCCGACGTCGGGGACGAAGCCGATGCCGGTCTCGGGCATGGCGACCCTCGACCGCTCGGTGACGACCCGGACGCTGCCGTGGGCGGAGATCCCGACGCCGCCGCCCATGACGATGCCGTCCATCAGGGCGACGTACGGCTTGGGGTAGCGGGCGATGCGGGCGTTGAGGCGGTACTCGTCACGCCAGAAGGCGGCCGAGGCGGTGCCGTCGCCGTCGCGGGCGTCGTCGTGGACGGCGCGGATGTCGCCGCCCGCGCACAGCCCGCGCTCCCCCGCCCCGGTGACGACCACGGTCTCCACGGCCGGATCGTGCTCCCAGGCGGTCAGGGCCTCGTCGATGCGGCGCACCATCGGGTGGGACAGTGCGTTGATGGCCTTCGGCCGGTTGAGGGTGATGTGTGCGGCCCGCCCTGCGGTGTGCAGGAGGACGGGTTCTTCGGTTCCGCTCATCCGAGAGCCTCCGTCAGGCCGCGGGCCACAATGACACGCATGATCTCGTCGGTTCCTTCCAGGATCTGGTGGACGCGCAGGTCACGGACGTTTTCTCGATGCTGGACGCGCTGATCGGCACCGGACGCGCCGATCGATGCCGGACGCGCCGAGGTGGCCGTAGCCCCTGGGCAGCTGGAGCGCACGGCCGGTCACCGAGTACCCGGTGCCGTTCCGGCGCGCCGCGCGGCAGGCCCGGTTCCGGGTGTCCCCGTGCCTCGCGACTGCCCCATGCCGTCCGGTTCCGCTCTCAGGGGAGGCCGGCGCCGCGCCGGTCCTGGGAAGCCCCGGCAAGGCGCGGTGGTGTGAAGGCGTAGAGGCCGAGGATCTCCGGCAGGGGCACGATGCCCGGCCCGCCCGCGCGCACCCAGTCGGTGATGTCCTGCGTCGCGTCGGGATCGTTGACCAGGCCCAGCCAGACCGGTCGGCCACCGGCGGCCCGCCCTGCGGCGGAGGGCTGTACGACGATGACGTTGGCCTGCTCGCACACGTCGAGGCAGGCCGAGATGCGCACGGGCACCTCCGCACGCAGCCGGGCGGTCTGCGCCCCATGATCGACGCTGGTCACCTTGGGACTGCCGCAGCAGCAGTCCCGGCACACGACGACGCGGCACGGCGCCGGTCCGGCTGCCCCCGCAGCCGCCTCGTCACCCGACATCTCTTCGGCCGGCCTCCCGGGCATGCCGCACCACCCCTCCCCGGGGAGATCCGCCCCGGTGTCCGTCGAGGAGGCGACCGCGTGAGTCTCCTGGCTCTCGGGTCGTCGCTCGTCCCGGCCTTCCCGCCCTCTCGGGCCGTGGCCTGTCGGAACTCGCTCACCGATCACAGTGGCGGGACCGCACCGGATTCACACCGGCTTCCTCGGATCGCCGTCGCCTTGTCGCCGGACATCATCCCACCGCCGACGGGACGCCGTCATCCGGCCTCCTGGAGAATCGCGCCAGGCCCCGGCACCCACACCGGCGGCGGGCCGCACTGTGCAGGGGAGACGTTCCCGACAGCCAACACCCGGCGCGCGAACTCCCTTGACAGAAAAAGGTGTTGGGTGGATCACGGCCCCATCGGCACAACGGGAGCGGCCGCAGCACACTCGCGCAAACATTCTTGGCGCATGCCGCAGTGCGTCCGCGCGACGCCGACCGTCCGCTCACCCCCGTCACCCGCTGACCGGCCTCGACCCCGGCCGTTCCCACGGGCCCGGCCTCGGAGAGGGCCGGGGTGGCCGCGTACGCCCATCCGGAGGACACCCTGCTCGTCATGGGTGACTTCCCGGGCGCGGTCCTGACGTACGTACCCGCCCGCCGGGACGGCGCGCGGCGGCCCCGGAGTCCCTCTCGGCCACCTGGTGGCGGTGGCCGCCCGCCCCACCGGCATCGCGGTGCGGGCCTGGGGACCAGGAGAGCGCGGGCAGGAGCCGCAGCGTCGCCCCTGACCAGCGGTTCTCCGACACTCCGAGACGGCGTCCCACTGGCGTGGTGATCGGCAACGCGCATAGTGGAACCGGAGAGGGGGCGTCGGAGGAGAACGGGAGAGCGCCTGTGAGCCCAGCGCCGATCGACTACCAGGCGTTGTTCGCTGCCACGCCCAGCCCGTACCTCGTCATGGGCCGCGATCTCGTGATCCTCGACGTCAACGCGGCCTACTGCCGGGCGACCGGCCGCGCCCGGGAAGACCTGGTCGGGCAGTACCTCTTCGACGCGTTCCCCGACAACCCGGCAGACCCGGACGCCGACGGGGTGCGCAACCTCAGTGCCTCCCTGCACCGGGTCCTGCGCTCGCAGCAGCCGGACACGATGGCGGTGCAGAAGTACGACATCCCCGTGCCCCACCGCCCCGGAGTGTTCGAGGAACGGTGGTGGTCCCCCGTCAACACCCCGGTGATCGGGCCCGACGAAGAAGTGGCATGGATCATCCACCGGGTGGAGGACGTCACCGAGTTCGTGCTGTCCCATGCCGGCCGCTCGCAACCGGGTCAGCCGCTCGGAGAGCGCGAGGCCATCGAGGCCGAACTGTATGCGCGGGCGCGGGAGCTGCAACTGTTGAACGAGCAGTTGCGGCAGGCCCATGCCCGGGAAAGGAAGGTCGCCGTCACTCTCCAGGAAGCGATGATGCACTCGCCGGACCTGGACCGGCATCAGAACGTCGCGGTGCGCTACCTGCCCGCCACCAAAGGACTGAACGTGTGCGGCGACTGGTACGACGTGGTGGACCTGCCCGACGGCGACTTCGCCCTCGCCGTGGGCGACGTGGTCGGTCACGGTCTGGAGGCCGCCGCCGCCATGGGCATGCTGCGCAGCGCCCTGTCCGCCGCCGTCCGCGCTCTGCACGAGCCGGCCAGGGCGATGGAGGTACTGGGCCTGTATGCCCGCTCGGTCGAAGGAGCCCTGGCCACGACCGCGGTCAAGGCTGTGATCGACACGCACCGTCGGCACATCACCTACAGCAGTGCCGGCCACCTCCCACCCGTCCTGCTCCACTCCGACGGCACCTTCGTCCTGCTCGACCAGGCCACCGACCCGCCCCTGGGGGCTCGCCTGCGCCACGTCCCGCGCCCGCAGGCCGCCCTGCCCTACACCCCCGGCGACACCCTCGTCCTGTACACCGACGGGCTCGTCGAACGGCGCGACGAGGACATCGACGTCAGTCTGGCCCGCCTCACCGACACCCTCGCCGGCAGCGCCCGGCTCAGCCCCGACCACCTGGCCGACGTCCTGCTGTCCCGCCTCGGCGTCAGCGGCGGCGGACACGACGACATCGCCCTGATCGTCGCCCGCCTGTAGCCCACTTCCCCCGCGCCGGTCCGCCGACCGTCACCGGGAACGGCCTCCTGACCACGGAACTCGACCAAGAGCGGCCGGGCCTCGCTTCTCGGGTACTGGACCAAGGACGCCGGACGACAGGTGAGTTCCCGGAAACGTCGCGTTCACGACAGCCGGAACCGAAGGTAACAACCGCTTCCTAGCGTGACCGGCCATGGGATCGGAGTCGTATCCCCCAGCTGCACACGACGTATGACGGTCCGTCGGCTCCCCGCAATGCCGATGACGCCGTGCGGGGGCTCTTCCCTTCACCGAAGCACCCGCACCAGCACCACCGGGAGGCGCGACATGAGCACCACCGAGTCACGGCCGCCGACGACAGGCACGGCGACGGCAGGCACGACGAAGTCCGCGGCCGACCAGGCGGTCAAGGAGACACTGGAGGACTACACCCTCCGTTTCGCGCCCCGCAGTTACCGCCGCTGGACACCCATGGTCGTGGCGACCACCGCGCTCGGCGGCATCGCCTACATGGCCGACTTCTCCATCGGCGCCGGCATCGGCCTGGCCCATGGCACCGGGAACGCGCTCGTCGCCATCGCGGTAGCCGCTGTCGTCATCTTCATCACCGGCTTCCCCCTCGCCTACTACGGCGCCCGTTACAACATCGACCTCGACCTGATCACCCGCGGCTCCGGGTTCGGCTATTACGGCTCGGTCCTCACCAGCGTCATCTTCGCCAGCTTCACCTTCATCTTCTTCGCCCTCGAAGGCTCGATCATGGCCCAGGGCCTCAAACTCGGCCTCGGACTACCACTCTGGCTGGGCTATCTGGTCTCCACACTCATGGTCATCCCGCTCGTGATCTACGGCATGAAGGCGCTCAGCAAGCTCCAGGTGTGGACGACCCCGATCTGGCTGCTGCTGATGGTCGGCCCGCTGGTCTACCTGATCGGGAACGACCCCGGCACGGTCGACCGCTTCCTCTCCTACGCCGGAACGGACGGCGACGGCAGCGTCAACACCGCCTCGGTGCTGCTGGGGGCGGGCGTCTGTCTGTCGTTGATCGCGCAGATCGGCGAGCAGATCGACTACCTGCGCTTCATGCCGCCCAAGACCGAGGAGAACAAGCGCACTTGGTGGACCGCCGTGGTGATGGCCGGCCCCGGATGGGTGGTGCTCGGCGCGCTGAAGCAGGCCATCGGCGTCTTCCTCGCGGTCTACATCCTCGCGAAGGTCGGTCCGGCCGCCGCGACCGAGCCGATCCAGCAGTTCCGCGGCGCCTTCGACGCGATGATGCCGTCCTGGATGGTCGTCCCGCTCGCCGTCGCGCTGGTCGTCATCAGCCAGATCAAGATCAATGTGACGAACGCGTACTCCGGTTCACTGGCGTGGACGAACTCCTTCACCCGCGTCACCCGGCACTACCCCGGCCGCATGGTCTTCGTCCTGGTCAACCTGGGCTTCGCGCTCGCCCTGATGGAGGCCGACATGTTCAGCTTCCTCAACAGCATCCTGGGCTTCTACTCGAACTGTGCGATCGCCTGGGTGGTCACCGTCGCCACCGACATCGGCATCAACAAGTACCTCCTGAAGCTGTCCCCGCTCCAGCCGGAGTTCCGCCGGGGCATGCTCCATGCCGTCAACCCCGTCGGCGTCGTGGCCTTCGTCGCCGCCTCCGGCCTGTCCATCGCCATGTACTTCCACCTGCTGGGCGACACCCTCCAGCCGTACTCCCCCGTCGCCGCGGCCGTCATCGCCTTCGTCCTCACCCCCCTGATGGCGATCGCCACCAAGGGCGGGTACTACCTCCGCCGCCCCGACGACGGCATCGACGAGCCCCTGCTGGACGCGGCCGGCAACCCGAGCGCGCTCACCCTCGACTGCCACGTCTGCCACCAGCCGTACGAACGCCCGGACCTGACCGCCTGCGCCACCCACGACGCCGTCGTCTGCTCCCTCTGCCTGAGCACCGACAAGATCGGCGACCACGTGCTGCCGTCCGTGACCTAGCGCAGGCGACACGGACGCAGGCGACGGGCGAGCCCACTTCCCGTCGGTCCCAACCGGACCGCCCGGGCACATCCCCGAAGCGGCCTACCAAAGTCGCAGGTCAGTGACCCTTCTCAACAGGCTCCAGAATCGCCACGCACTCCACGTGATGCGTCATGGGAAACAGATCGAACGCCCGAAGCGTCCGCACCCGGTAGCCGCCCTCGCGGAAGTACCCCAGGTCCCGCGCCAGGGCAGCGGGATCGCAGGCAACGTAGGCGATGCGGCGGGCGCCGAGGGAGGAGAGGTGTTCCACCGTCTTGCGGCCGGCGCCGGCGCGGGGCGGGTCGAGGACGACGAGGTCGACCTCGGTGATGCCGGTGCGCGGGAGGACCGATTCGACCTTGCCCTGTTCGATGCGGACCCGGGGGAAGTCGGCCAGGTTGTGGCGCGCGTCCTCGACCGCGCGCTTGCCGGACTCGATACCCAGGACCGCGCCCTTCTCGCCGAGGCGGTCGGCGAGGGCGCCGGCGAAGAGGCCGACGCCGCAGTAGAGGTCGAGAGCCATCTCGCCCTTGCGGGGCAGCAGGCCCTGCATGACGGCCCTGACCAGGGTGTCGGCCGCCTTCGGGTGGACCTGCCAGAAGCCGCCGCTGCCGACGCGGTAGGTGCGGTCGTCGGCGCGCTCACGCACGAACGCGCGGCCGTGGACGCGGTGGATGCCCCCGTCCTTCTCGTCGACGCGCATGACGGAGACGGGCCTGTCGAGCTCGACGAGCGGCAGCCGGGCGCCGGGCCGTGGCTCCAGGATCACCATGCGGTCCTGGGATCCCGTCGCGGCGATCGCCTCGACGGACACCATGCCGGCCCAGTCCCGGTCCTCGATGCCGAGTTCGCTGACACCGGGTGCGGCGATCATGCAGTGGTCGATCGGTTCGACCTCGTGCGAGCGGTGGCGGCGCAGTCCGGCGTTGCCATCGGCGTCCACCGCGTACTGCACCCGCGTCCGCCACTGCGGCACCTCGCCCGCCGGCAGCTTGTCGCCCTCGGCCGGCATGACCGTGCCGTCCCAGCCCGCCTCCTCGGGGGTGAGGCCCGCGAGCCGCTGGAGCTGCTCGGCGATCACCTCGCCCTTCAGCCGGCGCTGGGCGCCCGGCTTGGCGTGCTGCCAGTCGCAGCCGCCGCAGCGGCCGGGGCCGGCGAAGGGGCAGGGCGCCTCGACGCGGTCCTTGGAGGCCTCCAGGACCTCGACGGCGTCCGCCCGCAGGAAGCGCGCGCCCTCCTCGCCCTCGGTCACCCGGGCCACCACCCGCTCGCCGGGCAGCGCGTGCCGGACGAACAGCACCTGCCCCTCGGACGTACGGGCGATGCAGTGGCCGCCGTGGGCGACGGGGCCGATCTCGACCTCGTACTCCTCGCCCACCAGAGACTTCGTCGGTTCTGCCTGCATGGTGGGGTGACTCCAGATCGGGAAGAGAGACGCGGGAAGGAAGCGGCCGCAGACCGGCGGGCCCGACAACAGCCCACCAGTCTACGGCCTCCCCAGCCTGCCTCGGTCCGTCTCAGTCCGAGGGCACCCCGGCCCGGGTCGGTACCAGGGCACCCCGGCCCGCCTCGGTCCGAGGGCACTGCAGCCCACCTCGGCCCCGGGGCACCCCGGCCCGGGTCGGCTCCGGGGGCACTGCAGCCCGTCTCGGCCCCAAGGCGCCGCGGCCCGTCTCAGTCCTTGGCCGCCGTCCGCTCCTTCTCCTTCGGCCGCTCGCCCGCCGGGCCGCGCCGGACCGCGCCCGGCGCGCTCCACTCCTGCCGCTTGCGGGCCCGCAGCTTGGCCGCTTCGGAGGACGCCAGCTGGTAGGGCACGGAGGTCACCATGACGCCCGGCGTGAACAGCAGGCGGCCCTTGAGCCGCAGGGCGCTCTGATTGTGCAGCAGGTGCTCGTACCAGTGGCCGACCACGTACTCGGGGATGATCACCGAGACCGCGTCGCGCGGGGACTCCTTGCGCAGGCTCTTGACGTACTCGATCACCGGGCGGGTGATCTCGCGGTACGGCGAGTCGAGGACCTTGAGCGGTACGTCGATGCCGCGCCGCTCCCACTCCTCGCGCAGCGCCTTGGTCTCCGCCGCGTCGACGTTGACCGTGACCGCCTCCAGGCCGTCCGAGCGCATCAGCTTGGCGTAGGCCAGGGCGCGCAGGGTGGGACGGTGGATCTTGGAGATGAGGACGACGGAGTGGACGCGGGAGGGGCGGACGCTGTCGTCGGACGGGCCCTCGGGGGCCGAGATCTCCTCGGCGACGCGGTCGTAGTGCTTCCGGATCGCGGTCATCGTCGCGTAGAAGATGCACATGCCCAGCAGGGCGACCCAGGCGCCGTGCGTGAACTTGGTGACCAGGACGACGACCAGCACCAGGCCGGTGAAGAAGGCGCCGAACGCGTTGATCGCGCGGGAGCGGATCATGTGGCGGCGCTTGGCGGGGTCCTTCTCGACGGCCAGGTGGCGGTTCCAGTGCCGGACCATGCCGGTCTGGCTGAGGGTGAAGGACACGAACACACCGACGATGTACAGCTGGATCAGACGGGTCGAGTCGGCGCCGTAGATGACGGTCAGCAGGGCCGCCGCGCCCGCGAGCAGCACGATGCCGTTGGAGAAGGCGAGGCGGTCGCCGCGGGTGTGCAGCTGGCGCGGGAGGTAGCGGTCCTGGGCGAGGATCGAGCCGAGCAGCGGGAAGCCGTTGTACGCCGTGTTCGCCGCGAGGAAGAGGACCAGCGCGGTGGCCGCCGCCAGGATGACGAACAGGAAGCTGCCCTTGCCGAACACCGCTTCGGCGACCTGGGAGATCACCGGGTTCTGGACGTAGCCGGAGCCGATCGGGTGGCCGTTGTGGATCAGGTCGGTGGCCGGGTTCTCGGCCATGCGGACCTTGGTCGCCATGGCGAGGGCGATGATGCCGCAGAACATGGTGACGGCGAGCCCGCCCATGAGGGCGAGCGTGGTCGCCGCGTTCTTGGACTTGGGCTTGCGGAAGGCCGGGACACCGTTGGAGATGGCCTCGACGCCGGTGAGCGCGGCACAGCCGGAGGAGAAGGCCCGCAGCAGCAGGAAGACCAGGGCGAAGCCCGCCAGGCCCTGGTGCTCGGCCTTGATGTGGTAGTCGGCCGTAGGGGCGTGCATGGTGTCGCCGAGGACCATGCCGCGGAAGGCGCCCCAGGCGATCATGATGAAGACGCCGCCGACGAACACGTACGTCGGGATGGCGAAGAGCTTGCCGGACTCCTTGACGCCGCGCAGGTTCATCAGGGTCAGCAGCACGATCACCGCGGTCGCGCAGAGCACCTTGTGCTCGACGACGAAGGGCACCGCGGAGCCGAGGTTCTCGATGCCGGAGGCGATGGAGACGGCGACGGTCAGAACGTAGTCGACGAGCAGGGCGCTGGCGACGGTGAGGCCGGCCTTGGGGCCGAGGTTGGTGGTGGCCACCTCGTAGTCGCCGCCACCGCTCGGGTAGGCGTGCACGTTCTGCCGGTAGGAGGCGACGACCGTGAACATCAGCACGACGACCGCGACGGCGATCCAGGGGCTGAAGTGGTACGCCGACACACCCGCGATGGACAGGACCAGCAGGACCTCGCCAGGCGCATAGGCGACGGAGGACAGCGGGTCGGAGGCGAAGACGGGGAGTGCGATGCGCTTCGGCAGGAGCGTTTCGCCCAGCCGGTCACTGCGCAGAGCGCGCCCGATCAGAATCCGTTTGGGCACGTCGGTCAGTTTGGACACGACAGAGGATCGTAGGCCTTCCCACGGTGAAGCCGCCCACCCGGTGTCTGAGATCTGCCTCACGGGTGAACTCGGAGGCACACGGAACTGCGGATTCCGTGGTCCGTCCGCGCTCCGTGTCTAGATGGCAGACCCTGCCTGTCACGGCCTTTCGGAGGTTCCATGCCCGCGACCGCAGAGCTGATCGGGGCGACGGTCGCCCTCCTCTGCCTCGGAATCCTGACCTTGTGCAGCGTGCGCAGCATCACGCGCCGGCGTGGTCCGGCTCCGGTGATCCCGGAAACACCGGCACAGGGGTGCCCGCCCCGAAGCGCACGTGTGTAGCTTTGGGCGTCGGTCTGAGACCCTGATGCTGAGCAGCAACTTTTTGGACACCGGAAGGACGGTCGTGCACATCGTCATCATGGGCTGCGGAAGAGTGGGTTCCGCTCTTGCCCAGACCCTGGAGCAACAGGGGCACACGGTCGCCGTGATCGACCAGGACCCCACCGCCTTCCGTCGGCTGGGCCCGGGATTCGGGGGCCGCCGGGTCACCGGAGTCGGCTTCGACCAGGACACCCTGCGCGAGGCGGGCATCGAGGAGGCCGGGGCCTTCGCCGCCGTCTCCAGCGGTGACAACTCCAACATCATCTCCGCGCGCGTGGCCCGCGAGATGTTCGGTGTGGAGAACGTGGCCGCCCGGATCTACGACCCCCGCCGCGCCGAGGTCTACCAGCGCCTGGGCATCCCCACCGTGGCCACCGTCCGCTGGACGGCAGACCAGATGCTGCGCCGTCTGCTGCCCTCGGGTGCCGAGCCGCTGTGGCGCGATCCCACCGGCGGTGTGCAGCTCGCCGAGGTGCACGCCTCCCCGCGGTGGGTCGGGCACAAGATCAGCAAGCTGCAGGACGAGACGGGCGTGCGCGTGGCGTTCCTGACGCGCCTGGGCGAGGCGATCGTGCCGTCCTCGCAGACAGTGCTGCAGGAGGGCGACCTCGTGCACGTGATGATGCGGTCGGACGACGTCGACAAGGTCGAGGCGGCGTTCGCCGGAGGCCCGGAAGAGGAGGGCGGTCACTGATGAGGGTCGCCATTGCCGGAGCCGGCGCCGTCGGCCGCTCGATCGCGGGCGAGCTGCTGGAGAACGGCCACGAGGTCCTGCTCATCGACAAGGCCCCGACCGCCATCTCGGTGGAGCGGGTGCCGCAGGCGGAGTGGCTGCTGGCCGATGCCTGTGAGATCACGTCCCTGGACGAGGCGGCTCTCCAGCGCTGCAACGTGGTCATCGCCGCGACGGGTGACGACAAGGTCAACCTGGTCGTGTCGCTGCTGGCGAAGACGGAGTACGGCGTTCCGCGCGTCGTCGCCCGCGTGAACAACCCGAAGAACGAGTGGCTGTTCAACGAGTCCTGGGGCGTCGACGTGGCCGTGTCCACGCCGCGTCTGATGTCCGCCCTGGTCGAGGAGGCGGTGAGCGTCGGTGACCTGGTCCGTCTGCTCCGCTTCAGCCACGGCGACGCCAACCTCGTGGAGCTGACCCTGCCCGAGGAGTCTGCCCTGGCCGGCACCCAGGTCGGCGAGGTGCCGTGGCCCGAGGACACCTCCCTGGTCACGATCATCCGCGGTACGCGCGTCCTGACCCCCTCCAAGGAGGACTCCCTGGAGCCGGGCGACGAACTCCTCTTCGTGGCCGCACAGGCCCGCGAGGAGCAGCTGGAGGAGCTGCTGTCGGTGCGGCGGGATCCGGCGAGCTAGCCACGTGCTCTGCCGCAATGGGCCCGGGGGATCGACCGATCCCCCGGGCCCTGCGCGCACAGACGCTCAGGAACGCCCTTCGCCACCGTGACGGTCCGGTGCACGCCGCTCACGCCGGTGCCGCAGCACCATCCGCCACCAGGCGAGCCGGTCCCGGGAGTCCTGGGGA
This sequence comes from Streptomyces sp. NPDC020362, assembly GCF_040642095.1. Classification (NCBI taxonomy): domain Bacteria; kingdom Bacillati; phylum Actinomycetota; class Actinomycetes; order Kitasatosporales; family Streptomycetaceae; genus Streptomyces; species Streptomyces sp. NPDC020362. Next base: position 6,969 of record NZ_JBFAET010000067.1, on the reverse strand, counting down.
ATCACACGGTTCACGATGCGGAGGAGTACGACGCCGAGGAACCCGACGGCGACCACGACCGTCTTCGCCCAGACCGGGAACCCGTCCAACAGCATCTGCGGAATGCTCAGCACAGAGCGGCCCCTCGCGCTTCAGACCAGCCATTCCCTGATCGTCAGCACGGCGCTGCCGTACGTCACTTCGCATGTGCCCCGATGCTGGTGCAGGGTTGCACCGGTGACACCCACGACGGGATGGGTCAGCGCGCGGGCAAGATCTGCCGGCCAGGGATATCCCGACCACGTGAGCTCCCACGTGTTCCGCCCACCCCACAAACGGCGCTCGCCGTGCCTGCTCCGCCGCAGCTCCTCGGACAGGCCCAATCGCCCGAGCGGATCCCACGACCAGCTGGTCGCCCACCTCTCCTGTCGGTCTTCGAGCGCGCACCTGGACACGAGTCCTGCCAGCAGCACCTCGGCGTCCGGTGTCATGGCGGGGAGGCCGTCCAGTGCCCGGCGCTCGGCCCCGGTCAGCGGATCGCCCACCCGCCTGGCGTCTCGCCAGGGTGCGACGGCACAGCCACGAACGGGCTGCGGACCCCCCGGGTTGCCCGTCACCACCAGCCGTGCGCCGGTGGGCTCGTGCTGCAGGTGGTAGGTACCTGCCCCACGTGTCGTGTACGCCAGGAGCCGGAGGCCCGGAACACTCCACACGCCCTTCTGGTGCTCGTCCGGCACCAGCAGGTCGGTCACGTTGTCCGGAGCCCGCTCGACGATCATGACCAGTGCGCCCCAGCGCGGCGACATGACCGGGTCATAGGTGCTCAGGCGGGCGCTGCCCCAGGTGCCCGGGAGGGCCGCCGCCAGTCCCTCGTTGAAGAGGCCGAGGGCCAGCAGAGCGCGGAAGGACCGCTGCCCGGGGGAACAGGCGTCGAGCCCGATGGCGTCTTGGCGGCCGATGCCGGCCAGCGCCGCCTCGAACGTCTCACCGGTGAATCCCTTGCGGCGATGTGCCACCGCGTTGCGCACGGAACTCCGGTTGGCCCCCGTGCGTGCCGAGGTCTTGGACATACCTCTCCTGCCTCGCGAGACCCGGTACTGACGCGCGCGTTGGTATGCCGAAAGGATCGGACGACGACACTGGCTGCAGCAGAGCAGGTGCGCTGCGCACCCTCGAGTCACCTGTGCGGCACCGGGCACCGCACACTTGAGGACCCCCGCCCCTCTGCAGGCCGGTCGGTGGCGTCATCGTACCCAAGTCGTCTCCACAACCCGGGCGTTCATTGCATGCCGACGGCCCGGGACCTCGAAGGTCCCGGGCCGTGGTGAACGCGTGGTGTACCGGCCGCCTACGCCTCCCGGCGGTGCCGTCCGCCCGCGGCCTCGCCGTTCTCGGCGGCCAGCGCGGCTTTCCTCTCCTTCTCGGCCTGCTCCTCGGCCTCCATCTCCGCGAACACGTCGATCGGCGCGGGCGCCTTCGCCAGGAAGACCCAGGTGAGCCACACGGCCAGCAGGAACGGCGGGATCTTCAGGGTGACCAGGACCCAGCCGAGCTGGGCGGTGTTGGCCCACCAGTACAGCGGGAAGAGGATCGCGCACTTGGCGAGCAGGATCAGGCCCCAGGCCCAACTGGCCTTCGCATAGGCCTTCTTGCGGCCGGGGTTGCGGGTGCGCCAGGAGAGGTTCTCCTTGAAGACCGGGCCGAGGATCAGACCGATCAGGGGCACGCCGAACAGGGTCGTGATGATGTAGGCCAGCGCCAGACCCAGCGTGTAGAGCATGCCGGGGAGGTAGAAGTCCTTCGCGTTGCCCGTGAACATCGCGAACACGACGCCGAAGGCCACGCCGAAGACGCCGCTGAAGGCGTGCTTGACGGTGTCCTTGCGCACCAGCCGCACGACGACCAGCACCAGGGAAACGGCCAGCGCGGCGATCGCCGAGACGTGCAGGTCCTTGTTGATCGTGAAGATCGCGACGAAGAGGAGACCGGGCAGGACCGTCTCGACCATGCCACGGACACCGCCGAACGCCTCGAACAGCGCGGCCTCGGTCACCGCCCGGGCGTCGTCGGTCTGAGCCTGTCCGGCGTCTTGGGTCGGCTTGTCGAGGGACGTCACCGGCTACTCCCGTCCAAGGGGTCGCAGTTCGTATTTCGGGTTGAACAGCACACGGCGGCCCCGGCTCATCGAGATCCGGCCCGATGCGATCAGCCTGCGCCCCGGTTCTATGCCGACGATGGAGCGCCTGCCGAGCCACACCACGTCCAGCGCGGCGGAGCCGTCGAACAGCTCCGCCTCCAGGGCAGGGACTCCGGCGCGCGGTCGCAGGGTAACCGTGCGCAAGGTACCAGTTACGGTGACGATCTGGCGGTCCAGACAGTCACCGATCCGGGTGCAGCCCGTCGTCTCGGCGTCCTCACGCAGCTCCTCGGACTCCAGGTCCTCCTGGGACGAGGAGAGCCGGTCGAGCATCCGCCGGAGCCGGCCGGCCGGCTTTCCGGAACGAGGAACAGCAGTCATACGTGAAGCGTACCGGGGGACGCCGACAGCGCCGTAGCGAAGCTCACGTCCCGCCCTCGGGCCGCGTCACCGCTCACGTCCCGCACCCGGGCCCGGTCACCGCTCACCTCTCGAACCGGTCCCGGCCGGCGCCCCGCGATGCCGCTGCCCCCGCGGGGGCAGCCCCCGGCTCCCCGGCCGCCCCGCCCCTCACTGCTCGAACCGGTACCCCATCCCCGGCTCGGTGATGAAGTGCTTAGGGTGCGACGGGTCCGTCTCCAGCTTCCTGCGCAGCTGGGCCATGTACACGCGCAGGTAGTTGGTCTCCGTGCCGTACGACGGCCCCCACACCTCCTGGAGCAGCTGCTTCTGGCTGACCAGGCGGCCGGTGTTGCGGACCAGCACCTCCAGCAGGTGCCACTCGGTCGGGGTGAGGCGTACGTCCCTGCCGGAGCGGTTGACCTTCTTCGCGGCCAGGTCGACGGTGAAGCCCTCGGTCTCCACGGTCGTCACGTCGTCGTCTCCGGCCCCGACCGGCTCGGCCCGGCGTACGGCGGCCCGCAGCCGGGCCAGCAGCTCGTCCATGCCGAAGGGCTTGGTGACGTAGTCGTCGGCGCCCGCGTCCAGCGCCTCGACCTTCTCGTCCGAGGAGTGGCGGGCGGACAGCACCAGGATCGGCACCCGGGTCCAGCCGCGCAGGCCCTTGATCACCTCGACGCCGTCCATGTCGGGCAGGCCCAGGTCGAGGACGACCACGTCGGGGTGGCGGGAGGCGGCGAGTTCGAGGGCGGTCCTGCCGTCGGGGGCCGCGTCGACCTCGTACTTGCGTGCCTTGAGGTTGATCACGAGGGCGCGCACGATCTGCGGCTCGTCGTCGACCACGAGCACCCGGGTCATAGGGCCTGCCTTTCTGGTTCTGTGCTGTACTCCCCGAGGGGGAGCGGCTCGGGACGTGATCCTGCCGCGCGGAGGCTGAGCACCATGGTGAGCCCGCCGCCCGGCGTGTCCTCGGCGTTCAGGGTGCCGCCCATGGCCTCGGCGAAGCCGCGGGCGACCGCGAGGCCGAGGCCGACCCCGGCGCCGCGCGGGGCGTCTCCGTAGCGCTGGAAGGGCTCGAAGATGCGGTCCTTCGCGTCGTCCGGCACCCCTGGACCGCGGTCCACTATGCGCACCTCGACCCGGTCCACCAGGGCGCTGGCGGACACCAGGACGCGCTGTCCGGGCAGGCTGTACTTGACGGCGTTCTCGACCAGGTTGGCGACGGACCGCTCCAGCAGCCCGGGGTCGACCGCGACCATCGGCAGCGTCTCGGGGACGTCCAGCTCGACGCTGTCCTCGGGCACGCCGACCAGGGCCATCGGGACCACCTCGTCCACGTCGATCTCGCGGATGATCGGGGTGACCGTGCCGGTCTGCAGGCGGGACATGTCGAGCAGGTTGCCGACGAGGTGGTCGAGCCGGTCGGCGCCCTCCTCGATGCCCTTGAGCAGCTCCGCCTGGTCCTCCTCGGACCAGGCCACGTCGTCGGAGCGCAGCGAGGAGACGGCGGCCTTGATCCCGGCGAGCGGGGTGCGCAGGTCGTGGCTGACGGCGGCGAGCAGGGCGGTGCGGATGCGGTTGCCCTCGGCGAGCGTGCGGGCCCGGTCGGCCTCCTCCTGGAGGCGTCTGCGGTCCAGGACGACGGCGGACTGGGCGGCGAAGGCGGCGAGCACCCGGCGGTCCTCGGCGGGCAGCACCCGGCCGGTGAGCGCGAGCGCCATGTGGTCGCCGACCGGCACGTCGACGTCGGCGTCCTCGGGCCGTTCCAGGGGCGGCCCCATGCCGGCGCGGCCCGCGCAGGTCCACGGCTCGACGTCGCCCGCGCGCTCCAGCAGGGCCGCGGACTCCATGCCGAAGGTCTCGCGGACCCGCTCCAGCAGCTCCTCCAGGCCGGTCTCGCCGCGCAGCACGTTCCCGGCGAGGAAGGAGAGGATCTCCGACTCCGCGCGCAGCCGGGCCGCCTGGTGGGTGCGGCGGGCGGCCAGGTCCACCACCGAGGCGACCGACACGGCGACGCCGACGAATATCGCTATGGCGACGATGTTCTTCGGGTCGGCGATGGTCAGCCGGTGCAGGGGCGGGGTGTAGTAGTAGTTCAGCAACAGGGAGCCGAAGGCCGCCGAGGCCAGCGCGGGCAGCAGTCCGCCGAGCAGGGCCGCCGCGACCGTGACGGTCAGGAACAGCAGCATGTCGTTGGCGAGGCCGAGGTCGACGGTGTTCAGCAGCACCGCGAGGATCACCGGGCCGGCCAGCCCCACCAGCCAGCCCCCGATGATCCGGGCCCGGCCGAGCCGCGCGCCCCGGGCGACGGGCAGCCCTCGGCCCTTGGCGACCTGGCCGTGGGTGACGATGTGGACGTCGAGATCGGGTCCGGACTCCCGGGCGACCGTGGCGCCGACGCCCGGCCCGAAGACGTACTGCCAGGCCTTGCGGCGCGAGGAACCCAGCACGATCTGGGTGGCGTTGACGCCGCGCGCGAAGTCGAGCAGCGCGGCCGGTATGTCGTCGCCGACGACGTGGTGGAAGGTGCCGCCCAGGTCCTCCACGAGGGTGCGCTGGACGGCCAGTTCCTTCGGGGAGGCCGAGACCAGCCCGTCGCTGCGGGAGATGTAGACGGCCATCACCTCGCCGCCTGCGCCCTTCTCCGCCAGCCGGGCGGCACGTCGTATCAGGGTGCGGCCCTCGGGGCCGCCGGTCAGGCCGACGACGATCCGCTCGCGCGAGCCCCAGATCGCGGAGACCCGGTGTTCGCTGCGGTACTCGGTCAGGTACTCGTCGACCCGGTCGGCCACCCACAGCAGCGCCAGCTCGCGCAGCGCGGTGAGGTTGCCGGGCCGGAAGTAGTTGGACAGCGCCGCGTCGACCTTGTCGGGCTTGTAGATGTTGCCGTGCGCCATCCGGCGCCGCAGCGCCTCCGGTGACATGTCGACCAGCTCGATCTGGTCGGCCCGCCGCACGACCTCGTCGGGCACCGTCTCGCGCTGCCGTACCCCGGTGATCGACTCGACCACGTCGCCGAGCGACTCCAGGTGCTGGATGTTGACGGTGGAGACGACGTCGATGCCGGCGGCCAGCAGCTCCTCGACGTCCTGCCAGCGCTTGGCGTTGCGGGAGCCGGGGATGTTGGTGTGGGCGAGTTCGTCCACCAGGGCGACGGCGGGGGCGCGGCGCAGCACCGCGTCGACGTCCATCTCACCGAAGGTGCCGCCCCGGTACTCCAGCTGTCTGCGCGGCACCTGCTCCAGGCCGTGCAGCATCACCTCGGTGCGCGGGCGGTCGTGGTGCTCCACGAAGGCCACGACGCAGTCGGTGCCCCGCTCGATACGGCGGTGCGCCTCGGACAGCACGGCGTAGGTCTTCCCCACGCCGGGTGCTGCGCCGAGGTAGATCCGAAGCTTGCCGCGTGCCATGGCCTCATTGTCTTCCAGATGACTGCTGCGTACGCAGCGTCGACCTTACGGCCAACGATGTGGACAAAAGCGACGAGGTCCCGGTCAACGGGGGTCTTTGACACAACTCTGACGTGGCAGGACGGCTCCGGCGAGGGCGCGCGACGTCGGCGGCCACCGCGCGCGCCGGATCCGGCACTCCGGTCCGGCGAAGGCGGTCCGGCGAGGCGGTCGGGCGACGGCGGTCAGTGCCGCACGATCTCGCCGTCGCGCAGCTCCAGCACCCGGTCGGCCAGGTCGAGCAGGGTGGCGTCGTGGGTGGCGACCAGGGCGGTGGCCTGCTCGCTGTGGACGACGGCCCGCAGCAGCTCCATGACGGCGTGGCCGGTCTCGGCGTCCAGCTGGCCGGTCGGCTCGTCGGCGATGAGCAGCGCGGGGCGGTTGGCGAGCGCGCGGGCGATGGCGACCCGCTGCTGCTGGCCGCCGGACAGCTCGCCCGGCCGCTGGGCGGCGTGGTCGGCGAGGCCGACCAGGGAGAGCAGCAGGTCGACGCGTTCCTCGCGCTCGCGCGGGTCGGCCCGGCGCAGCCGCAGCGGTACGCCGACGTTCTCGGCGGCGGTGAGGATCGGGACGAGACCGAAGGACTGGAAGACGAATCCGATCCGGTCCCGGCGCAGCCCCAGCAGCCCGCTCTCGCCCAGTGCGGCCAGGTCCTGCCCGTCGACCTCGACCCGCCCCCGGTCGGGAGCGTCGAGTCCGCCGACGATGTTCAGGAGGGTGGTCTTGCCGGAGCCCGAGCGTCCCTTGAGGGCGACGAGCTCGCCGCGCGGGACCTCGAAGGAGACTCCGCGCAGGGCGTGGACGGCGGCGGCGCCGCGCCCGTAGGACTTGTGGACGCCCTCGACGCGCACCATGGTCCCGGTGAGCACCTGACTCATTGCGCCTCCCCCGTGTCCCCCGTGGGCCGGGCGCCAGTATCGCCGCGGGGCGGGTCATCATGGATGCCAGCCCGTACTACTCCTGCTGCGGCCGCGGCAACGAGAGCCAGCTCAAGACGTACGACGC
>NZ_JBFAET010000066.1:0-43608 GCF_040642095.1 Streptomyces sp. NPDC020362 | reverse complement strand
GCGGCCCCACCGCCCCCGCCACCGCGCCCCACCCCGCCGCTGCAACCGCGTTCGGCCCCCCCGGGGGTCGGCCTTGGGGTTTAAGGGGGGGGGGGTGCTACCCGGATCCTCCGGGCCACTCCACGTCGGCCGCGCGGGCCTCGGTCAGGTCCCGATGTAGGCCGCGAGGTGTTCGCCGGTGAGGGTGGTGCGGGCGGCGACGAGGTCGGCGGGGGTGCCCTCGAAGACGATCCGGCCGCCGTCGTGGCCGGCGCCGGGGCCGAGGTCGATGATCCAGTCGGCGTGCGCCATCACGGCCTGATGGTGCTCGACGACGATGACCGACTTCCCGGAGTCCACGAGCCGGTCGAGCAGGCCGAGCAGCTGCTCGACGTCGGCCAGATGGAGACCGGTGGTCGGCTCGTCGAGGACGTAGACGCCGCCCTTGTCCCCCATGTGGGTGGCCAGCTTGAGCCGCTGCCGCTCGCCGCCGGAGAGCGTGGTGAGCGGCTGGCCCAGGGTGAGATAGCCGAGCCCGACGTCGGCGAGCCGTTCGAGGATCTTGTGCGCGGCGGGCGTGCGCGCCTCACCGCCACCGAAGAACTCCTCGGCCTCGTTCACCGACATGGCGAGCACCTCGCTGATGTCGCGGCCGCCGAGGTGGTACTCGAGGACCGATGCCTGGAACCGCTTCCCCTCGCACTCCTCGCAGGGGGTGGCGACGCCGGCCATCATCGCCAGGTCGGTGTAGATGACACCGGCGCCGTTGCAGGTCGGGCAGGCACCCTCGGAGTTGGCGCTGAACAGCGCCGGCTTCACCCCGTTGGCCTTCGCGAACGCCTTGCGGATCGGGTCGAGCAGGCCGGTGTAGGTCGCCGGGTTGCTGCGCCGTGAGCCGCGGATGGGGCTCTGGTCGACCGAGACCACATCCGAGTCGGCGGGGATCGAACCGTGCACCAGCGAGCTCTTGCCGGAGCCCGCGACGCCGGTGATGACGGTCAGCACACCGAGCGGGATGTCGACATCGACGTCCTGCAGGTTGTGCGTCGTCGCGCCGCGGATCTCCAGCCCGCCGGTGGGCTTGCGCACCGTCTCCTTGAGGCGGGCCCGGTCGTCGAAGTGGCGGCCGGTGATGGTCCCGCCGGCCCGCAGCCCCTCGACGGTGCCCTCGAAGCAGACGGTGCCACCCGCCGTACCGGCGCCGGGGCCGAGGTCGACGATGTGGTCGGCGATCGCGATCGTCTCCGGCTTGTGCTCCACGACGAGCACCGTGTTGCCCTTGTCCCGCAGCCGCAGCAGCAGGTCGTTCATCCGCTGGATGTCATGGGGGTGCAGGCCGATGGTGGGCTCGTCGAAGACGTAGGTGACGTCGGTGAGCGAGGAGCCGAGGTGGCGGATCATCTTGGTGCGCTGCGCCTCGCCGCCCGACAGCGTGCCCGCGGGCCTTTCCAGTGAGAGGTAGCCGAGGCCGATCTCCACGAACGAGTCGAGCGTGTGCCGCAGCGCGCCGAGCAGCGGCGCCACCGTCGGCTCGTCGAGGTCACGGGCCCACGCGGCCAGGTCGCTGATCTGCATCGCACAGGCGTCCGCGATGCTGATTCCCTTGATCTTCGACGACCGGGCCGCCTCGCTGAGCCGGGTGCCCTCGCACTCGGGACAGGCGGTGAAGGTGACCGCCCGGTCCACGAACTCCCGGATGTGCGGCTGCATCGCCTCCCGGTCCTTGGAGAGCATCGACTTCTGGATCCGCGGGACCAGACCCTCGTAGGTCATGTTGATGCCCGCGATCTTCATCCGGGTCGGCTCGCGGTGGAGGAAGTCGTGCAGTTCCTTCTTGGTGAACCTGCGGATCTGCTTGTCCGGGTCGAAGAAGCCGGACTCGCTGTAGAGGCGCGAGTTCCAGCCGCCCCCCGTGTAGCCGGGAACGGTGATCGCGCCCTCGGTCAGCGACTTGGAGTCGTCGTAGAGCTGGGTCAGGTCGATGTCGGTGACCGTGCCGCGGCCCTCGCAGCGCGGGCACATGCCGCCGGTGATGCTGAAGCTGCGACGCTCCTTCACGGTCGTTCCGGCGCGCTCCACGGTGACCGCGCCCGCTCCGCTGATCGAGGCGACGTTGAAGGAGAACGCCTGGGGGGAGCCTATGTGGGGCTTGCCCAGCCGGCTGAAGAGGATGCGCAGCATGGCGTTGGCGTCGGTGGCGGTGCCGACCGTGGAGCGGGGGTCGGCGCCCATGCGCTGCTGGTCGACGATGATCGCGGTCGTCAGCCCGTCGAGCACGTCGACCTCGGGCCGTGCCAGATTCGGCATGAAGCCCTGCACGAACGCGCTGTACGTCTCGTTGATCAGTCGCTGCGACTCGGCCGCGATCGTGTCGAACACCAAAGAGCTCTTGCCCGAGCCGGAGACACCGGTGAACACCGTCAGCCTGCGCTTCGGGATCTCGATGCTGACGTCCTTGAGGTTGTTCTCGCGTGCGCCGTGCACACGGATCAGATCGTGGCTGTCGGCAACGTGCTGCTCAGACGACTGTGTGTCCGTCCTCGTGCCCATGCTCTTCGTGTCTCCATCTGTCGGGCCAAGACCGCCGGGGTCTCCATCGGCGTCGCCCGGCTCGGTCTGACCGGCTCCGAACCGCGCGTCCGGCGTCACGCTAACCGGCGGCTCGATGATCGTGCTTCTCGAATCCTGACCGATCGCGGCCCCGCGCGTGGCGGCACGCCGGGATTGCTGCCCGTCCGGCAGCGGCTCAGTGGACGGAGAACCCGCCGTCGACGAAGATCGACTGTCCGGTGACATAGGCGGATGCGCCGCCGGCGAGGAACACGGCCGCGCCCGCGAAGTCCTCGGCCAGCCCGTTGCGTCCGATCATGGTGCGCGCGGCCAGCGCCGCCACCCTGTCGGGGTCGGACGACAGCCGTGCGTTGAGCGGCGTCATCACGAAGCCCGGCACGAGCGTGTTGCAGGTGACGCCATGGGGAGACCACGCCTCGGCCTGGGAGCGGGCCAGCGACTCCAGCGCGCCCTTGGAAACGCCGTAGGCACCGCTCTGCACGAAGGCCCGGTGCGCCTGCTGGGAAGTGATGTGGATGATCCGGCCGAAGCCCCGCTCGGCCATGCCGGGACCGAACCGCTGTCCCAGCAGGAAGGGCGCCTCCAGGTTCAGCGCCATGGTGGTGTCCCACACGTCCTCGGCCAGCTCGCCCATCGGCGGCCGCACGTTGACCCCGGCGCTGTTCACGAGGATGTCGGGCTCCCCGAACACCTGGGCCGCCTCCTCGGCCGCCGCATGCACGCCGTCGCGGGTGCTCAGGTCGGCGCTGACCCAGGCGGCCCGGCAGCCGTCGGCCACCAGTTCGTCGACCGTGGCAGCCAGTTCCGCCTCCTTGCGCGCCACGACCACCACGCTCGCCCCGGCACGCGCCAGTGCCCCGGCGATCGCCCGGCCGATGCCGGAACTGCCGCCGGTCACCAGGGCGATCCGGCCGTCCAGGGAGAAGAGTTCGGAGAGGTACGCCTGCGAAGTCATGCCCGAAGCGTAGTTGGCACGGTCGTGCGCCGTCGGTGCAGGGCCGGGTGCCCTCCGGGGCCGGCGGCCCGAACACACCACGGATGACGGCCCGATGGCCGCGACGCGCTGCCGGTCACCGTGCAATCGACGAGAAGCCCGGGCCAAAATGGGGTGTTTCTCCACTGTCCTCATGCTTGGGGCACACAGAGACTGCCCCTCATGACGAATGAAGCGCCGCCCGCCGGGCCGGATGCCGCGGCGCACGCCTCGGGACAGCCGCCAGCCCGGAACGCCGGTGCGCGCACGGATGCCGCGGCGCACGCCTCGGGACAGCCGCCAGCCCGGAACGCCGGTGCGCGCACGGATGCCGCCGGGCAGCCCGTGTGCACCGGCCCAGCCGGACACGGTACGACCGGCTCCCTGGCCCGCCGTGTCGCTGCCGAGACGGTGGGGACGGGGCTGCTCGTGGCCGTGGCCGTCGGCTCCGGCATCCAGGCGGCCCAGCTGTCGCACGACGCGGGCGTGCAGTTGCTGGCCTGCTCGCTCGCCGCCGTCTTCGGCCTGGGTGTGCTGCTGGCGCTGCTGGGGCCGGTGTCCGGTGCGCACCTCAACCCGGCCGTCACTCTCTCCGCCTGGTGCGCCGGCCGCCGCCACGGCTCCGGACCGACCCTGCGCGAGGTCGCCGCGTACGTACCGGCGCAGGTGGTCGGGGCGATGGGGGGAGCGATCCTGGCCGACGCCATGTTCGCGAGGCCGCTGGTGAGGCTCTCCACCCACGAGCGGTCCGCCGGACACCTCTGGCTCGGCGAGGCGGTCGCCACCGCCGGGCTGATCCTGCTCGTCCTCGGCCTGGAGCGAGCCGGCCGTGCCCGCCTCGCGCCGGTCTCCGTGGCCGCCTACATCGGGGCTGCCTACTGGTTCACCTCCTCGACCGCCTTCGCCAACCCCGCGATGACCATCGGCCGTTCCCTCACCGACACCGCGGCCGGGATCGCTCCCGCCTCCCTCGTCCCGTTCATCGCGGCCCAACTGATCGGGGCCGCATTCGGGCTGGGCGCGGTGGCGGTGCTGTACGGGCGGCCCGCGCACGGCGAGGGAGACGGCTCCGCAGCCATGAGGGGCGCCTGACCGCCCGGCACCCCTCGTTCGTCCTGCGGGTCAGCCCAGCCGGAACGTCTGCGCCGCCGATCCGTCGCAGTCCCGGATCTGCAGCCGGGTGCCGTTCGCGGTCGCGCCGCCCGGCGTATCCAGACAGCGGCCGGACGGCGGATTCAGCAGCGAACCGTCCGCCTGCTGCACCCACGTCAGACCACCCAAACCCTTGCAGTCCCACAACTCGGCCTTCGTGCCGTCCGTCCGTCGTTCTTCAACACCGCCGTGACGTAGGTGCTGTTGTTGCCGCGGTTCGCCGTGTTGGAGCCGTTGTCGCCCTGGAGCATGCCGTTCTCCGGATCCGCCCCGACCCAGGGCCCCGAACCGGTGCGCGGTGCGAAGCAGCACGTAGTCGCGATGCCGACCGCGTCCATGTGACCGGTGCGGGGATCAGGTCGTTGTGGCGCGCGGTCTGGTCGTAGATCTTCGTGATCCGGCAGGTGGTGTCACCGCAGAACATGTCCTGGCGTGTGGCGTAGGCACAGCCGCCGGGTGACAGCACTTCGATGTCGGCCGTGGCCCCGTCCGAGGCCCGGTTGACCTGGTGCAGGGGGCCGCCGTAGGAGGAGAGCAGCGCGCGCACCGTGCTGTGCGCGGCGACGCATGGGGTGCCCGCATCGCCGTAGATGTCGCACGGCTGCGAGCCGGCGGCCCGGGACGGCCCTGCCAGGCCGAACAGAGCGCCCAGCGCGAGTGCCAGGACGGCCAGGACCGCAGATGCCTTTCCGGGCATCGTCTGCTCCTCGGGGGACGGGACGTGCTTCCAACGGGCTGGCGTGACAACCGAGTTCGGCTTTCGTTGCGACCGCTACGGAAGCTACGGACGATGGTCGGTGACGTCAGGATTTGTTGCCTCGAACTTTTTGGAGTTCTTGATGTGTCGCATCTTGTTCGGTCGACGGAGGAGTGGATCACCGTTGAGCACCCCGGGGAGGGAAGCGGTGCGTGCGGCCGTCGGTCCGCGGCCGCACCCGCCGGTTCCGTTCAAGTGTGACGAAAGGCCGACCCCGGACCGGCACTCCAACGAGTGTTACTTTCGGTAATCGCGCGGCAACCCCCTGCGTCCGGAATGCAAAGAAGATTCCAGGAGGGTGAATGAGAATATGTCCGACTTCGGGGCACTAGGAACGGAGGAAGCATTCCTATCGCAGGAGGCACACCATGATCGCCCTCGGCATCATCCTGCTCATCATCGGTTTCCTGACCGGGATATCCATCCTGTGGACCATCGGCATCATCCTGCTGGTGGTCGGCGCGGTCCTGTGGATCCTGGGTTCCATGGGCCACGCGGTCGCCGGCCGCCGTCACTATTGGTGATCGGACAAGCGACACGGCCGGGACCGCGCGGCAGCCGGCGGGAATTCCGCCCTATCCGAACTGGCCGGGCTGGTAGTCGCCGGCAGGCTGCTGGACGATCACGTTCAGGCGGTTGTAGGCGTTGATGAGCGCAATGAGGGAGACGAGTGCGGCGAGCTGCTCCTCGTCGTAGTGCTTGGCCGCATTCGCCCACGCCTCGTCCGTCACACCGCCGCCCGCGTCGGCGATGCGGGTGCCCTGCTCGGTCAGCTCCAGGGCAGCGCGCTCGGCATCGCTGAAGACCTTGGCCTCCCGCCAGGCCGCGACCAGGTTGAGGCGCACCGAGGTCTCCCCGGCGTGCGCCGCATCCTTGCTGTGCATGTCGGTACAGAAGGCGCAGCCGTTGATCTGGCTGGCGCGGAGCTTCACGAGTTCCTGGGTCGCAGCCGGCAGCGTCGAGTCCGAGATCGGCCTGCCGGCCGAGTTGAGGTGCTTCAGGAATTTCCCCGCGACAGGGTTGCCGAAGAGGTTCAGTCGAGCGTCCATGATGGCTCCTTTGCCGTTGCCGTTGGCTGCACCCCTCTGACGGAACGGCTCGGGAGGATGTGACAGCCCACCGAGTGTGATGCACGTCACCTCACGGGAGCGACAGGTTGAACGCCGAACGTGCGGTGTTCAAGTGCGACCACTGACGTGCGTTGACACGCATCCACGCCTGCATCTAATTTTCACTAAACTCTTCCGGGGTGAAATAACTAATTCAATCCGTGCTGTCCACGATACGCACCGCATCTTTACTTCTCACTTGATATAACCCAGCGAAAAGGGTTCAGCCCTCCTGACCACGAGGGGAATCACCTTGCAGCGACGCATGCGCTCCGCGCTCCTTGACGGGGAGACACTGGGGGAAAGTCTCACTCGATTAGCAAAAGCCTCACCGGATTCCCGCGCGACATTTCCCACCGCCGGCGACGACATCACCGCTGCGGACCTCGATGACGCGTCGGCCGCAGCCGCGCACGAGTTCCTGCGGGCCGGGGTGCGGCCCGGTGACATCGTGGGTGTGCTGGTGCCCACCGCCGCCCGCTTCTTCACCACGATCTTCGGCCTCTGGCGAGCCGGTGCGGCGATCAGCGTGCTGCCGGTCCAGGCCGGCTTCGGCGATGTGCGAGCGGTCTCGCACCGCCTTGCGCGGATCGCGGACGTCGCGGGCATGAAGCATCTCGTACTGGACTCCGACTACGCCGATCTCGGCCGCGAACTCGCCACCGTTCGGGCCGACTTGAGCCTCGTACCGGTGCCGTCGCCCAGCGCTACGGGCACCGTGCGCACCCTGCCCGCCGTCGAACCCGACGCGCTGGCCGTCGTCCAGTTCACCTCCGGCAGCACGAGCCTGCCCAAGGGCGTCATGCTGCCGCACCGGACCACCATGGCGGGCCTGCGCTCCTGCGTGGTGTCGGGCGCCTTCAGTCCGGACGACGTGTTCGTGCAATGGGTGCCGACCTTCCACGACATGGGCCTGATCGGGCTGCAGTCGCACTGGCTCAACGGCGCCGACGTGCACGTCTTCGCCCCGGTCTCCTTCCTGCGCCGTCCCGGCGCGGTGCTCGAACACTTCGCCGCGCACCGCGGCACGGTGATCACCGGGCCCAACTTCTCCTACGACCATCTGCTCGACAGCGTGCCGGCGGAGCAACTGGCCGCGCTCGACCTGTCCAGCTGGCGGCTGGCGTTCAACGGCGCCGAACCGGTCGGCGCGGCCACCGTACGGCGGTTCACCGAGGCGCTGGCGCCCAGCGGCGTCGACCCGTCGGTGATGTACCCGGTGTACGGCATGGCCGAGGCCACCCTCTCGATCAGCTACCCCGAACCGGGCGCCACGGCGACGATCCGCGCGGTGGACCGCAACGAGCTCGCCAGGACCGGTCTCGCGCGTGCCGTCGACGAGAGCGCGCCCGCGGCCAAACCGGTCGTCTCGGTCGGACGCGCGGTGCACGGCATCGACCTGCGGATCGTCGACGAGGCGGGGGCAGTCGCCACGGACGGTGCGCTCGGGGAGATCCAGATCGCCGGCGCATCGGTGACCACCGGCTACTTCCGCGATCCCGAGGCGACGAAGGCGGCGTTCGACAACGGCTGGCTGCGCACCGGCGATCTCGGTTTCCTGCTCGACGGCGAGCTGTACGTCACCGGGCGGCGCAAGGAGATGATCGTGGTGCGCGGCCAGAACTTCTTCCCCGACGACGTCGAGAAGGTCGCGCGCGCCGTGCCGGGCGTGTACCGCCGCCGCTGTGTCGCGTTCTCCGACAACGATGCCGAGGGCGGCGAGCGGATCGGCGTCATCGTGGAGGCCGCCGACGATCCCGCCGCGGTGCACCAGGAGGTCCGCAGACGGGTGGCGGCCGAGCTGGATCTGTCCCAGGTCCAGGTCTACGTGGTCAGACCCCGCTGGATCCCGCGCACCACGAGCGGCAAGTGGCAGCGCGTCCTGGCCGCACGGCGCGTCACCACCGATCTCGATGCCCAGGTGTTCCCCACCAGCAAGAGCCCAGACCGAGGAGAACGGGTGTGAACAGCAGGACGGAGTCGGCAGCCGGGGTACCGCTCCTCTCGGACGACCGGATGCACAGCGCCCGGGTGTTCGCCGGCTATCAGCATGCGACCTGGGAGCTGCACCACATCCCGTGGGACGAGTTCCGGGCCGATCGAGTACTGCCCGAGCACGTCGTGTTCGCCAGGGGCGCCATCGTGGGCGAGTCGAACGTCGTCGCCGCGACCCACGGACTGCTCAACGAATTCGCCGACGACTACGACTTCTCGCAGTTCGCCTCCATCTGGGGCTACCAGGAGATCCAGCACCACATCGCCTTCCAGACCTGGCTCCAGCTGGCCGGCCACAGCATCGACCACAGCACGATCGCCGCGATGCGCGAGGCCTACCCGGCCGGGGTGACCAGGGCGGCCACCCTGGCCACCAACGTCATCTGCGAGGTCCTCGCCACGCATGCGTACAAATGCGTCGCCCGCAGCATGCAGGAGCCCGTCCTCGCCGCCATCCTGAAGAAGGCCAGCGGCGACGAGGCCCGGCACGCGCGCGAGTTCGTCCACTACACCGCACAGCAGCTGGCGGCGCGACCGGAGGAGCGCGCCTCGGTGGTCGAGACCCTGTACGTGTACATGGGCACCACCCGTGAGCTGTACCGCCATCCGGTCAGCCGGTTCAAGGGGAACCTGCCCGAGCTGGAGAACCACGAGACCATCGACGAGATGTTCGCCTATTTCGCCGAGGTGGACGAAGACGGCAGTGAATGGGCCAAGTGCTGCGAGCAGTTGTTCAAGTACTTCTCCGCGCTCACCGGCCACAGGCTGACGAAGATGTCCGACGTGCGACGGGCCATCGCCGAGGAGTCGTCGCGGGAGAGGGTCTCCGCGTGAGCACCACCCGGCACGTGACCGGCAGCACTGCCCACACCGCCGACGGCACCGGGGACACCGTCGGCGGCGCCGAGCACACCAACGGCAGCACTCGGCCCACCACCGGCGAGACGGTCGAACTCCCCTGGCACGCGGAGCCGTCCTTCAACTGCTTCGGCTGCTCCCCCCGCAACCCGATCGGTCTCAAGCTGCACCTGAAGCAGCTGTCGAACGGGGACTACGCGGCCGAGACGACGTTCACGGAGAACTACGCCTCCTACCCGGGGATCGTGCACGGCGGCATCGTGAACGTGCTGGTGGACGAGGTGATGGGGGACACCCTCGCGCTGGTCCACGGTCTGCTCGCGTTCTCCGTGACCCTGCGCAGCAAGATGCTGCTGCCGCTCAAGGTCGGCGAGCCGTATCTGACCGTCGCGCGGATCAGCGGCCGGGGCAACGGGGTGCTGCACACCGAGGCGGAGATCACCGGGCCGGGCGACGCACTGCACGTCATGGCCACCGGTACCTACCAGCCGATCCGCTCCGAGCAGGCCAAGGCCCTCATGCAACTGGACGACGCCGCCTTCGGCCGCGTCCGGCACTACTTCGACCACGGGACAGGAGAATCATGACCAGCGAGCCCATAGGCCGCGAGCAGATCGCCGCGATCACCACCGAGTTCATCGCCACCGAGTTGGAGATCTCCCCCTCCGACATCGACATCTACGACGTGCTCAAAGGACTGCCCGGTGCGGACTCGATGAAGCTGCTGCGGGTGGTGTCCAAGCTGGAGCGCCACTGGAACGCCGAGTTCGACGACGAGGCCATCTTCGCCGCGGAGACCGTCGACGACCTGATCACCCTGGTCCAGAAGTACATCGGCGAGGAACCGGCCGCGTCATGACCGCCCCGACCCCCCACGAGGCGTACCAGGCCACCAACAGGCACTACGAGCTGCCCGCCGAACTGTTCGGCATCTACCTCGACCAGCGGCTCAAGTACAGCTCCGGGCTGTACACCGACGAGCACACGGACCTCGACCAGGCACAGACGGACAAGCTGCACTTCGTGGCGCGGCAGCTCGGCCTCACCGGCGGCGAGCGGCTGCTCGACATCGGCTGCGGCTGGGGCAGCCTGATCCTTTTCATGGCGCAGGAGTTCGGCTGCCGGGTCACGGGCGTCACACCGTCACGCCCGCAGGCCGAGTACATCCGGGCACGGGCCGAGAAGACGGGTGTGACCGACCTGGTCACCCTGGAACTCGGTGCGTTCACGGACGTCGAGGTCGCCGGCGGGTTCGACGCGGTCACCCTGCTCGGCTCGATCGTGCACATGCCAAACCGAACGACGGTGCTGCGCAAGGTGTACGGCCTGCTGCGGCACGGCGGGGCGATGTACCTGTCGGAGAGCTGCTTCCGGGACCACACGGTCTACGAGGAGTTCTCCCGGCGGCCGGGCACCAGGCACGTCACCGAGGGGATCTTCGGGTTCGCCGACATGGTGCCGCTCTCGGTGCTCGTGGAGGCGGTGGAATCGGCCGGCTTCAGCCTCACCGGGCTCACCGACCTCACCGCGCACTATCACCGCACCATCGAGGAGTGGGAACGGCGGGCCGAAGCCGCGCGCGACCGGGTCGAACTGGTGGCGCCGGGCATGAGCGAGCCGCTCGTCCGCTATCTGCGCACGGCCAACGCGGGCTGGGGCTACACCACGAAGCACTACGCGCTCGGCGCGCTGAAGTCCCGGATGGGCCCGACGGAGGCACCGTGAACGACACCCTGCCCGCGGCCGGTGCGCAGCGGCTGCGGCTGCCCGTGGAACCCGGGGAGATCCGCGAGCTGACCCGGAGCGCGGTGAGCCGCGCCGCAGCGCGTCAGTGGTCGGCCGACGAGCTGGCCTGGGCAAGCCTGCGGCCCGAGCAACTCACCGACACCGACCGGTCGGTGGTCCGGTTCATCACGTTCATCGAAGACCACATACCCGGGTATCTCACCTACTTCCTGGACGCGTTCCCCGTGTCCGGAGCCGACCTGGCGATCGAGGAGTTCTGCTTCAACCGGGAGTACTTCCGGTTCCTCATCTCCTGGGCGAACGACGAGGAACGCCACGCGTCGGTACTGACCCGGTACCAGATCGAGGCCGGCATCAGTGATCCGGAGACGCTGATGCGGGAGCTGGCCGAGGAGGGCCGCAAGAAGTTCTCCCTGCCCTACGAGAACCCGGTGCAGGCGTTCACCTACACGCTGGTGCAGGAGAAAGCCACCCAGCTCTTCTACCAGCGGTTCAGGACGGTGGCGAAGGAACCGGTGCTCTGTGACCTGCTGCACCGGCTGGCCAGGGACGAGGCCCGGCACTTCGCCTTCTACAGCGAACTCGTCGACGCCTACATCGGGCGGCACGGGCTCGCGGCGACGGTACCGGACCTCAAGGACGTGCTGTCCACCTTCCGCATGCCTCTCGCGGACACGCTGAACGGCTACTGGCGGTGGTCGCTGAAGATCGCGGACGCCACCTCCTACGACCACACCGAGGCGTACGACGCGCTGGTCCGGCTCGTCAACGGCTTTGCCACGTCGAGCGGCAGGGCGTCGGCGGCCGACCTGGCCGAGTTCGTCCACCGGATCCGCGGGATCTGACCAACCACTACAGGACAGGGTCCTATGCAACCGAGCAGCACTGCCGGTCCGGCGTCCGTCGCGGTCATCGGCATGTCCCCTTGTTCCGCGGCGGTTGCGCCGGCCGAGGCGGCGCTGAGGGCGCTGGACAACGCCGGCGTCGTACCCGAGCGGCTGCGGGACACCGCGGCCGGGGTCTTCGCCATGGCGCAGGCCGATGTCGTCGCCGCCGCACTCGGTGTGCTCGGGCCCGTGCTGACGGTGGACACCCTGCCCGCCGGGGTCGTCCACCTGGCCTGCCAGAGCATCCGCGTCGGCGAGTCCTCCGTTGCGCTCGCCGGGGTCGTCGCACCCGACGGAAGCTCTGCCTTCCTCGTGCTGAAACCGACCGCGGACGCGGTGGCCGACGACGACCCGGTCCACTGTGTGATCGACGGCGGCGCGCTCGGCCGCGGTGACGTCGTGGGCCAGGCCTGTACGCGCGCGGGTGTGGGCCGCGACGACGTCCGGTTCGTCTGGCGGCGCGGATACCACGCGGGCGAGGCCGTCCTGGACGGCCTCCTCGACGGTGCCGAGCCGGGCGAGGAGCAGGACGCGGTGACGGCCTTGCTGGACCTGCCCCTGCTGCTCGGCAGGAGGCACGTTCCGGTGCCGGGCGTCGCGCTCGGCCCGGACGGCCGTCTGACCGCGCTGCTCGCATCCGTCGGCAGCAGGGGCACGGCCTGCGCGCTGGTGCTGTCCGAACCGCCCGCACGGACGCGGGAGTCGCCCCGGGCCGACGTCCCGACGTTGCCGGTGCTGCTGTCGGCGGACAGCGAGGAGACGCTGCGCGGCAAGGCGGAGAGCCTGCGCGTTGGTCTGACCGGGCCCGACGGCCCGGACCTGCTCGACACCGCGCACACCCTGGCGGTCGCCCGGCGGCACGGGCCGCATCGGGCGGTGCTCCTCGCCGGCGACCGCGCGGAGCTTGCCGAGGGGCTCGGTGAACTCGCCGCGGGCCGGGGCGGCACGGCGCAGGCCGGGACCGGGCGCAAGGTGGCTTTCCTCTTCCCCGGCGAGGGCGGGCAACGGCCGGGCATGGGACGCCGGCTGTATCCGCTGTTCGACGTGTTCGCCGACGCGCTCGACGAGGTGTGCGCCCACATGGAGGCGGTCTCCACCTGGTCGGTGCGTGACCTGCTGCTGGGCGACGCCCCCACCGAGGTCGCGCCCGCCGACCGGGCGCTCTACACGCAGGACGCGCTGTTCGCCCTCCAGGTGGCGCTCTTCAGGCAGTTCGAGGACTGGGGGGTGCGCCCGGACTACGTGGTGGGGCACTCGGTGGGGGAACTGGCCGCGGCGACAGTGGCCGGGGTGTTCTCCCTGCCCGACGTCTGTGCGCTGCTGGCCGAGCGGATCCGGCTGTTCCGGGAGAAGACACCCGTCGGCGGGGTCATGGTCGCGATGCGCGTCTCGGAGGCCGAGGCCCTGGAGTCGCTGGCCGGGTCCGAGCACCTCGCCGGGATCTCCGCGGTGAACGCCCCGAACTCCGTGGTCCTCTCGGGCGACCGCGACACGGTGCTGCGCATCGCCGGACTGTGGTCGGAGCGCGGGCGCAAGGTGAAGCAGTTGCCGGTCGACCGGGCCTTCCACTCTCCGCACATGGCGGCGATGGCCGACGACTTCGAGCGGTTCGCCCGTGGCCTGTCCCGGCGGCCGCCTGGCATTGCCCTGATTCCGGTCCACAACGGGCTCGGATCGGATCCCGGCGTGGTCGGTCTGCCCGAGTACTGGGGTGCGCAGGTGCGCGGCACCGGGCACTTCCTGGCCTGCGTGACCGGTCTCGACGCGGCGGGCGTGGACACCTATGTCGACATGAGCGCCAACGGGGTGCTCGCCGCGCTGGTCGAGGAGACGCTGCCCGAACCGGTCGCGGCGGCCGCACTGGTCACCGCCGCACTGCGGGGCGGTGACCAGCAGTCGGATCTGCACGCCGTCCTCGGCACGCTGGGCGAGTTGCACACCCACGGTGTGCCGGTGGAGTGGGAGGCGGTGTTCCGGGGCTGGGGCGGCAGGCGCACCCATCTGCCGGCCGACGTGGCCCGGCCGCCCTCCCCCGCCGTGTCCCGGCCGGCGGATCTGCGGCGGGTGATCCGGACCGAGACCGAGGCGATGATCCAGGGCGGCTACGGGCCCGACCGCTCGTTCTTCGACCTCGGACTGGACTCCCTCGCCGCCGTGGAGCTGGTGAAACGGCTGCGGCAGCGGACCGGGCTCAAGATCGCCACGGCCGCGCTCTTCGACCATCCCACCCCGAACCGGCTGGCCGCGCACCTGGAGAACCGTGCGCCCCGTCCGGCTCCGGCGCTCCCCCGCCGCACCGGTTCGGACGAACCGATCGCCATCGTCGCGATGAGCTGCCGCTTCCCCGGCGGGGTGCACTCGCCCGAAGACCTGTGGCGGCTGATCGTCTCGGACCGTGACGCCGTTTCGGCGATGCCGCAGGACCGCGGCTGGGATCTGGCCGGGCTGTACGACCCGGAACGGGAACGGCCGGGCACGAGCTATGTGCGTGAGGGCGGATTCCTGCACGACGCCGCGCAGTTCGATCCCGCCTTCTTCGGCATCGGCGGACACGAGGCGCTCGACATGGACCCGCAGCAGCGCTTGCTGCTCGAACTGTCCTGGGAGGCGTGTGAACGGGCCGGGATCGACCCCGCCACGCTGCGCGGCAGTGACACCGGCGTCTACGCCGGGTTGTCCCACGGCGACTACGGCACCGGTCCCGGGCACGGGGACGTCGCCGTACGACCGCATCTGGCGATCGGGACCGTGACCAGTGTGGCCTCCGGCCGGATCTCGTTCGCGCTCGGCCTGCAGGGGCCCAACCTCTCGATCGACACGGCGTGTTCGTCGTCGCTGGTGGCGCTGCATCTCGCCGCCGCCGCACTGCGTCGTGGCGAGTGCTCGCTGGCCCTGGCGGGCGGGGTGACCGTGCTGTCGTCGCCCAAGGTGTTCATCGAGTTCAGCCGCCAGGGCGGACTGGCGCCGGACGCGCGGCTGAAGCCGTTCGCCGAGGACGCCGACGGCACCGTCTGGGCGGAGGGGGGTGGGATGTTCCTCGTCGAGCGGTACTCCGACGCGCGGCGCAACGGCCATCCGGTGCTCGCCCTGATCGCGGGGTCGGCGGTCAACTCCGACGGAGCGAGCAACGGGCTCACCGCGCCCAACGGGGCCGCGCAGCACCGGCTGCTGGTCTCCGCGCTGGCCGACGCCCGGCTGCACCCCTCGGACGTGGACGTCGTGGAGGCGCACGGCACCGGGACGAAGCTGGGCGACCCGATCGAAGCAGGGGCGCTGCTGGAGGCGTACGGGGCACACCGGCCGCCGGAGCGACCTCTGCTGGTGGGTTCCGTGAAGTCCAACCTGGGGCACACCCAGGCCGCGGCCGGCGCGGCGGGTGTGATGAAGATGGTGCTGGCCATGCGGCACGGGGTGGTCCCGGCCACCCTGAACGTCGGCCGGCCGAGCCCGCACGTGGACTGGGACGCGGGGCTTCGGCTGGTGACCGAACGGACTCCGTGGCCCGATGCCGGCTCCGTGCGGCGGGCGGGCGTGTCGTCGTTCGGGATCGGCGGGACCAACGCGCACGTGATCCTTCAGCAACCGCCCACCGCGCCCCAGGCCTTGCCGGAGCCCACGAGGACCGTCCCGCTCCTATGGACCGTCTCCGGCGGCTCGGACGAGGCCCTTCGCGCCCAGGCCGGACGGCTCGCCACGCACTGGGACGCCCGTTCCGGGCTGACCGCGCACGATCTCGGGTTCTCCCTGGCCACGACCCGGTCGGCGCTGGCCCACCGGGCCGTACTCACCGGAGGTGACCAGGACGGGCTGCGGCGAGCGCTGACCGCGCTGGCAGCGGGCCGCACCGACCCCGCTCTCACCGTCGGCACGGTGGCCGACGGGGGCCTGGCCTTCCTGCTGACCGGTCAGGGCAGCCAGCGCGTGGGCATGGGGCGCGCCCTGCACGCCGCGTACCCGGTGTTCGCCGAGGCCTTCGACGAGGTGTGCGCGACGATGGGCCTGCCGGTGAAGGAGACGGTGTTCGGTGCCGATCAGGAGGCCCTGGACCGCACCGAGTTCGCGCAGACCGGGCTGTTCGCCTTCGAGGTGGCCCTGTTCCGGCTGCTGGACAGCTGGGGTGTCCGCCCGGACCTGCTGCTGGGGCACTCGATCGGCGGACTGACCGCGGCCCATCTGGCCGGGGTGCTCTCCCTGCGGGACGCGTGCCGGCTGGTCGAAGCGCGGGGCTGTCTCATGCAGGCGCTGCCCGAGGACGGGGCGATGTACGCGGTGGCGGCCTCGCCGGACGAGGTCCGGCCGCTGCCCTCCGGGGTGTCGTTGGCGGCGGTGAACGGGCCCCGGTCGGTGGTGCTCTCCGGTGCCGAGGAGGCGGTCGCCGCGCTGGCGGAGCGCCTGCGTGCGCAGGGGCGGCGGACCAAGCGGCTGCGGGTCAGCCACGCGTTCCACTCCGCCCTGATGGATCCGCTGCTCGACGAGTTCCGCGCGGTGGCCGAGAGCCTGACGTACAGTCCGCCCGAGATCCAGGTCGTCTCCGATGCGACCGGGCGTCTCGCCACCGCGGACGAACTGTGTTCCCCCGAGTACTGGGTGCGTCACGTGCGCGGCACGGTCCGGTTCCTCGACGGGATGCGCACCCTGCAGGACGAGGGTGTCACCACGTTCCTGGAGCTGGGGCCGGAGACGACACTCACCGAGATGGCCGCCGACTGCCTCGCCGAGACCTCAGACGCGGCGGTGATCCCCGCCCTGCGGCAGGACGACGTGCTCGGCGCCGTCGCGGCCCTTCAGGTCCGCGGCCACGGACCGGACTGGTCGGCGTGGTACGCCGGAAGCGGGGCGCGCCGCGTCGACCTGCCCACCTACGCGTTCCGGCGCAAGCGGTTCTGGCTGCTGCCCGAAGCGGTGGACACAAGGCCCCGGCAGCCGGACTCGGCGTTCTGGACGGCCGTGGAGAGCCAGGACCTCCAGCGCCTGGCCGACCTGCTGGGCACCGGCACCGACCGGAAGTTCAGCGAGCTGGTGCCCGCGATGGCACAGTGGTGGCGCACCCGTGACCGGGAAGCCGCGATGGACGCACTGCGGTACCGGATCAGCTGGCAGCCGGCGGCCGACCAGGTCGCGGTCCGGCGGAACTGGCTCATCGTGCACCCCGAGGACCTGCCGGTGCCCGAACCGCTCGAGGACGCGCTCGGCACCCGGACACTGCCCCTCGGCGCCGGCGCGGACCGCGCGCAGATCACCGAGCGGCTCACCGCCCTGACCAACGGCGAACTCGGCGGCGTCGACGGGGTGCTGTCCCTGCTGGCGCTGGAGGAGCGGGGGCGTCCCGAAGCGGCCGGGGTGCCCGCGGGGCTCGCGCTGAGCGCGGCGCTCGTCCAGGCCATGGGCGATGCCGGACTCGACGTGCCGTTGTGGTGCGCGACGCAGGGAGCGGTGTCCACGGGCCCCGGCGACCGGCTCGACCGCCCTGCGCAGGCCATGGTGTGGGGGCTCGGCCGGGTCACGGCGCTGGAGCATCCCCGGCGGTGGGGCGGGCTGGTCGATCTCCCGCCCGTCGTGGACGCGCAGGCGGCCGAACGGGTGGCCGGGGTGCTGTCCGGCGCCGAGGACCAGGTCGCCGTGCGCGCCTTCGGGGTGTTCGTACGGCGGCTGCTGCACGCACCGGTCGCAGCCGGACCCCGGCGCGGCTGGCCCCTGCGCGGGACCACGCTCATCACCGGGGCGTTCGGCGCGCTGGGCAGGCGGGTGGCCCGCTGGCTCGCCGCGGAAGGCGTCGAGCGGCTGCTCCTGACGGGCAGGCACGCGGACGACCCCGAGCTGGTGGCCGAACTGACCGCGCTCGGCGCCGAGGTCGACGTCGCCGCCTGCGACGTGGGCGACCGCGACGAGGTGGCGACCCTGCTCGCCGGGATCCCCGAAGACCGTCCGCTGGCCGCGGTCGCGCATGCCGCCGGGGTGCTCGACGACGGCGTGATCGACGCCCTGGACCCGCAGCGCTTCGAACGGGTCCTGCACGCCAAGGCCCAGGGCGCGCGGCACCTCCACGAACTCGCCGGCGATCTCACGGCGTTCGTGCTGTTCTCCTCGGCCACCGGCGCCGTCGGCAATGCCGGCCAGGCCAACTACGCGGCCGCGAACACCTACCTCGACGCCCTGGCCGAACAGCGCCGGGCCGACGGGCTGGCGGCCACGTCGGTGGCCTGGGGACCGTGGGGAGCCGCCGGCATGGCGGTGGACGGGGCGGACGCGGACACGGTCGGTGCACGGCTGCGCCGCAACGGCATGACGGTGCTCGACCCGGATGTGGCGATCGCCGCACTGGCGCTGGCCTTCGCGCAGGACGAGTCGGGTCTGGTGGTCGCCGACGTCGACTGGGCACGGTTCCTCTCGGTGTTCGCCACCACCCGGCACAGCCCCCTGCTGGCGAATCTGCCCGAGGTGCAGCAGAGCAAGGCTGCCGCGCCGCCCCCGGAGGCATCCTCGCTCGGGCGGCGGCTGGCCGGGATGTCCCCGGCCGAGCGGGTCCGCGCGCTGCGCGACCTGGTGTGCCGGCACGCCGCGCGGGTGCTCGGGCACGACTCGGCCGCGCAGATACGGCCGGGCAAGCCCTTCCACGAACAGGGGCTCAACTCCCTGGGTGTCGTGGAGTTGCGCAACCAGCTGAGCACCGGGACCGGGCTGCGGGTGCCCGCGAACGCGCTGTTCGACCATCCCACGCCCGCCGCGCTGGCCGCCTACCTCGACGCGGAGCTCGCCCCGGCCGCCGAGAAACCCGAGCGCACCGAAAAACCTGAGCACACCGAAAAACCCGAGCAAGCAGAGGAACCCGAGCAAGCCGCTGAGGCGGGAGCCGAGACGGCTGATCTCGACACCATGCTCAGCCGCGCCGAAGAGGAGCTCTCCTTGATGCTGAAGGACCGGCTCGATGACTGACGACGGCAAGGTGCTCGACACCCTGCAGCGACTCACCGCCGCACTGCGGGACACCCGGGAACGGCTTCGCGCGGTCGACGCACGCGAGCACGAACCGATCGCCGTCGTGGGCATGGGCTGCAGGTACGCCGGCGGTGTGAGCGACCCGGACGGGCTGTGGCGGTTGCTGCGCGAGGGACGCGACGCGGTGACGTCGTTTCCCGCCGACCGCGGATGGCCGGACGAGTTCACCGGCTCGGGCGCGTTCCTGTCCGACCCGGCCTGGTTCGACGCCCGCTTCTTCGGGATCGGTCCCCGAGAGGCCCTGTCGATGGACCCGCAGCAGCGGCTGATGCTGGAGATCTCGTGGGAGGCGGTGGAACGGGGCGGAATCGACCCGGTGTCCCTGCGCGGCTCCCGGACCGGGGTGTTCACCGGCACCAGCGACCACGACTACCGCCGACTGCTGGGCGAGGTCAGCAACCACAACGAGCACGGCGACCACCTGGCGACGGCCACCGCGGCGAGCGTGTTGTCCGGGCGCGTCTCCTATCTGCTCGGTCTGGAGGGCCCGTCGGTCTCCGTCGACACCGCATGTTCCTCCTCGCTGGTGGCCCTGCACATGGCCGTTCGCTCGCTGCGGTCCGGGGAGTGCGATCTCGCGCTGGCCGGGGGCGTCCTGGTGATGGCCACACCGGGTGTGTTCGCCGCCTTCCACGGCAACGGCGGGCTGGCCGCGGACGGCCGCTGCAAGGCGTTCGCCGAGGCCGCGGACGGGGTCGGCTGGGGCGAGGGCGCCGGGGTCGTGCTCGTCGAGCGGCTGTCGGACGCCCTGGCCCACGGTCACCCCGTGCTGGCGGTGATCCGGGGCACCGCGATCAACTCCGACGGCGCGTCCAACGGGTTGACCGCGCCGAACGGGCTGTCGCAGCAGCGGGTCATCCGCGACGCGCTGGCCGACGCCGGGCTGCGCGGCCCGGACGTGGACGCCGTGGAGGCACATGGCACGGGGACCCGGCTCGGCGACCCGATCGAGGCATCGGCGTTGCAGGCCGTCTACGGCCGCGACCGGGAGACCCCGCTGGCCATCGGCTCGGTGAAGTCGAACATCGGACACACCCAGGCTGCCGCCGGCATCGCGGGAGTGCTCAAGACGGTGCTGGCACTGCGGCACCGGACCCTCCCGAGGACACTGCACGTGGACCGCCCGTCGTCGCACGTCGACTGGAGCACGGGCACCTTGGAACTGCTCACCGAGAGCCGCCCCTGGCAGGCGAGCGCGGGCCGGCCCCGGCGCGCCGGGGTGTCCGCTTTCGGGATCAGCGGCACCAACGCCCATGTAATCCTCGAAGAGGCGCCGCCCTCGGCCGCACCCGATGCCACCGACGCGCCGGAAGCCACCGGGGCACCGCAAGCCACCGACACGCCCGAAACCGCCTGGGCACCCCAAGCCACCCAGGCACCGGAAGCCGTCGGGGTGTCGAGGGTTGTCGGGGCGTCGAGGGCCGTCGGAGCGTCGAAAGCCGTCGAGGCACAGCCGCTGCCGTGGGTGCTCTCGGCGCGGACCGACTCCGCCCTGGCGGCCCGGGCGAGACAACTGCTGCCACACCTGGACGACAGGGAACCGGCCGCTCTCGCGCGCGCGCTGGTCACCTCCCGCAGCACGTTCGAACACCGTGCGGTGGTGCTCGACGCCGATCCCCGGGACGGGCTGACCGCGCTGAGCCGGGGCGGCACCACACCGTGCCTCGTCACGGGCACGGCCGGCCTGACGGGCAAAGTGGTGTTCGTCTTCCCCGGCCAGGGAGGTCAGTGGGCGGGCATGGCCGCCGACCTGATGGAGTCGTCGCCGGTGTTCCGGGAACACATCGACCGCTGTGCCCGAGCGCTGGCCCCGCACGTCGACTGGGACCTGCCGGCGGTGCTGCGGCAGCTGCCGCAGGCTCCCTCGCTGGAGCGCGTGGACGTGGTGCAGCCGGCCCTGTTCGCGGTCATGGTCTCCCTCGCCGGACTCTGGCGCTCCAGCGGTGTCGAGCCGGATGCGGTGGTGGGCCACAGCCAGGGCGAGATCGCGGCGGCGCATGTCGCGGGCGCGCTGTCCCTGGAGGATGCCGCGCTGGTGGTCGCCCGTCGCGCGAAGGCGCTGACGGAGCTGTCCGGCCGCGGCGGCATGGCCTCGGTGGAACTGCCATCGGAGGAAGTGCGGCTCCGGCTGGACGAGCGGCTGTCGATCGCGGCGGTCAACGGCCCGGGGTCGACGGTGGTCGCCGGAGCCGTCGACGCCCTCGACGCCCTGCTGGCCGACCTGGCCGACTCCGGCGTGCGGACGCGCAGGCTGGCCGTGGACTACGCCTCCCATTCGCCCGAGGTCGAGTCGGTCCGTGACCGTGTCCTCGCCGAGCTGGCGCCGGTGTCGCCGAAGGCCACGGACATCCCCTTCCACTCCGCGGTCACCGGAGGCGTACTCGCCGGGACGGAGCTGGACGCCGGCTACTGGTACCGGAACCTGCGCCTGCCCGTGCGGTTCTACGAGGCGGTCTGCGGACTCACGGTGCCGGAGCACTCGTTCTTCGTCGAGGTCGGCCCCCATCCCGTCCTGGTCCCGGCGGTACTGGAAGCCGTCGGCGACAAGGCCGTGGTCGTAGGGTCGCTGCGCCGCCAGGAAGACGGCCGCCGGGCCTTTCTCGCCTCCCTCGCCGAGCTGTACGTCCGAGGTCTCGATCCGCGGTGGACGGCGTGGGCGGGGCCGGACACACTCGCGTACGCCGAACTGCCCACCTATCCCTTCGAACGCAAGCGGTACTGGCTGCTGCCGGGTGAGGCCCGAAGCGCTGGTCATCCCGTTCTCGGAACCGCCGTCGAGCTGGCGGACAGCGACGAGTTCGTGCTGACCGGACGCCTGTCGGTCGCGGCGTCCCCGTGGCTGGCCGACCACCGGGTGCTGGACGAGGTGATCCTGCCCGGCACGGCCTGGCTCGACTTCGCGCTGTGCGCGGGCGCTGCCTCGAACTGCGCCACCGTCGAGGAACTGACCCTGGAGAGGCCATTGGTCCTGCCCGACGACGGCGCCGTGACGGTGCAGCTGCGTGTCGGCGCGCCCGATCGCACCGGACGCCGCCGCCTGGACCTCCATGCGCGATCCGAGGGTGCGGGCTGGGTGCACCACGGTCGGGGTGTGCTGGGCCCGGCGGCCGCCGAGCCCGAGGTGTCCGAGCCATGGCCACCGCCCGATGCGGAACCGGTCGCGCACGCCGGGCTCTACCCCTCGCTCGCGGGCCGCGGGCTGCGCTACGGCGCGGCGTTCCAGGGACTTCGGCGGGTGTGGCGGCGCGACGACACGGTCTTCGCCGAAGTGGCCTGCCCGGTGGACCCCCGCGGTTTCGTGGTCCATCCGGCGCTGCTGGACTCCGCTCTGCACGCGCTCGCATTCGGTGGCGGGGCCCCGGCGTCCGAAGGTCCCCTGCTCCCGTTCGCCTGGACCGGGGTGAGCGCGCGGGCGACCGCGCCGTCCACGCTGCGGGTGCGGCTGGACGGGTCCTTCGATGCCGGAATACGCCTGACCGTCACCGACGGGGAGGGTGAGCCGGTGCTGTCCGTGGACTCGCTGGCGCTGCGGCCTGCTGCCGTACGGACGGAGGGGACGGACGCCCCACGGGACGCGCTGTTCCGGAACAAGTGGGTGGAGGTGCACCCCGCGGGCGGCGTGGCACCGGACAGCATCGCGGTCGTCGGACTCGAGACCGACCGGTTCGCCGCCTTCCCGGATCTGCACGCCCTGGAGAAGGCGCTGGCCGCGGGTCTGCCGGCGCCCGGCGCGGTGCTCGTCGCCGGCTCCGCGGGTTCGGTGGGGGAATCCGCGCACCGCGCACTGGGGCTGGTCCAGGCGTGGATCGCCGGCCCGCGTTTCGCCGATTCCAGGCTGGTGTTCCTCACCTCGGGCGCCGTGGCCGCCAGGAGCGGCGACGACGTCCCCGACCTGGCCGGCGCGGCCGTCATCGGCCTGGTCCGGTCGGCGCAGACCGAGGAACCCGGCCGGTTCGTCCTGCTGGACGCCGACGAGATCACCCCGCAGACGGTGGCCGCCGCCCTGGCCGCGGACGAACCGGAGGTCGCGTTGCGGGGCGGACAGGTGCTGGCCCGCCGGCTGGTGCGGGCCGTGCCTCGGGGCGCCGGGACGTTCGGCGGGCCGGAGGACACGGTGCTGATCACCGGCGGCACCGGCACACTCGGCCGACTGCTGGCCCACCACCTGGTCACTGCGCACCGGGTGCGGCGTCTGGTCCTGGTCGGCCGCCGGGGGCAGGCACCCGGGCTGCGGGAGGAACTCACCGCGCTGGGCGCCACCGTCACCGTGGCCGCCTGTGACGTCGCCGACCGGACGGAGCTGGCCGGGCTCCTCGCCGCGCACCGGCCGACCGTCGTCGTCCACGCCGCCGGGGTGCTCGACGACGGCGTGGTGACGGCCATGACGCGGGACCGGGTCGACGCCGTCCTGCGCCCGAAGGCGGAGGCCGCGCTCGCCCTGCACGAGCTGACCCGGGACCTGCCGCTGAAGTCGTTCGTGCTGTTCTCCTCGGCTGCCGCCACAGCGGGCAGCGCAGGTCAGTCGAACTACGCCGCCGCCAACGCCGTACTCGACGCGCTGGCGCACCACCGGCGCGCCCGGGGGCTGCCCGCGCTCTCGCTCGCCTGGGGGCTGTGGGCGGAACGCAGTGGCATGACCCGGCATCTCGACACGACGGCCGACTCGCTGTCCACGCAGGAGGCCCTGGCGCTCTTCGATGCCGCGGTCGCGCTCGGCGATCCGGTGCTGGTACCCGCGCGACTCGATCCGGGCGGCCGGGTGAGGCCCCTGCTGCGCGAGCTGCTGAGCCCGCCGGACACCCCGGACGCCGGTCGGCATCGACCACTGGACCGCCTCGGCGAGGCGGAACGGCAGCACGCACTGCTCGACCTGGTGCTGAGCCGGACCGCACTGGCTCTCGGACATGACAGCGCGCACGAACTCAGCGCGCACGCCGGGTTCCTGGAGATGGGTGTGGACTCACTGGCCGCCGTCCGTATCCGCAACGACCTCAACGAGGCGCTCGACGTGCGGCTGCGGCCGACCGTCGTCTTCGACCATCAGACCCCGCTGGTGCTCGTCCGGCATCTGTCGGAGGTGCTGGACCGCCCGCAGGACGAAGAAGCGGCGCACGAGGAGCGCGAGACCATCAGCCAGATGCTCGTCCGGATCGCCGCCACCGACTGGACGCATCGGCGGTCCTACTACGCCACCCCGCACGAACTGCCCGGCATCCCTCGGCCGATCCGGCTCGCCAGCGGCCCGGAGGGGCCTGCTCTGGTGTGCGTCACCTCGGCCGTGGGCACGTCGGATCCGGTGCAGTACGCGCGCCTGGCGAAGCCGTTCCAGGGCGAGCGCGACGTCTGGGTGCTGCGGCAAGTGGGTTTCCGCAGCGGCGAGGTGCTCCCGAAGACAGCGGACGCGCTGCTGGAGACGCATGCCGCCGCTCTGCGGGCGGAACTGGGTGAGAGGCCCTTCGTCCTCACCGGCCTGTCCTCCGGCGGGCTGATCGCCCACATGCTCGCCCGCTACCTCTACGACCGGGGCACCCCGCCCGCCGGCGTCGTTCTCCTGGACAGCTACTCCCCCGGCGACGGCGAGCGGCTCGCCTTTCTGGCCCCCGGTCTGCGCGGGGAGTTGCAGGACCGGGCCGACAACCCGACCGTCGCCATCCCCGACGACGACAGCTGGATCACCGCCATGCTGCACTACGACACGTTCGACTGGCCGTTCCAGGACCTGCCGGCCCCGGTGCTGTTCGTGCGCGCGGGGTCTCCGCTGGAGGGCTGGCCGGCGGACTGGGAACCCGTCTGGCCGTTCGAGCACACCGGCGTCGTCACCCGCGGCAACCACTTCACCATGCTGGAGGACGAAGCCCCGCACACGGCAGGGCTGATGCGTGACTGGCTGCGGGAGACCTTCGGCTGATGCCGGTGGGCCGGGGTCCGGCTCGCCGCCCGTCCCCCGGCCGCCGGGTGTACCCGCGCCGGTCAGTGCATGAGTCTGAGGGGCAGTTCCTGAAGGCCCCGGAAGCTGACGTTCGACCGCCAGACCAGATCTTCGGTGGCGAGCTCGATCTTCGAATAGCGGCGCAGCAATTCGGTCAGCACGATGGCGGTTTCCATCTTTCCGAGTCCGGCGCCGAGACAGTAGTGGGGGCCGCCGCTGAAAGCCAGCGTCTTTGTTCCGGTGCGTGTGACGTCGAGCCGATCGGGGTCGGGATAACGCTCCGGGTCACGGCCGGCCGCGCCGAAAAGAAGCATTACCTTGGCGCCCTCGGGGAGCGTGACGTCTCCGAGTTCGACGCTCCCGGCCAGAATTCTGGATACAATCTGCACGGGAGAGTCGTAGCGGGATATTTCATCGACGGCGTTGGCGATCAATTCCGGATCGTCGCGCAGCGTCCGTAACTGTTCGGGGTGCCGGAGGAGCGCCAGGAGGCCGTTTCCGACCAGATTGACGGTTGTCTCGTGGCCCGCGACGAACAGGAATTGAATGTTGGCGATGATCTCTTCGTCGGTCAGCCGGTCGCCCTCGACGTCGGAGTGCACGAGGAGGGACAGGATGTCGTCACGCGGCGCGGCTCTGCGCTCCTCGATGTGGCCGGACACATATTCCCGGAACTCCACCTCAGCCGCGTTCATGCCGGCCGTGTCCTCAACGGTTATCGAGGGGTCGATCACCCGGCTGATGTGTTCCGTCCAGCGACGGCACCGGTCGCGGTCATCCGTGGGCAGGCCAAGGAGTTCGCAGGTCACGGTCACGGGAAGAGGAAGAGCGAGACCCTGAATGAGGTCCGTCTCGCCTTCACCCAAGGCGTCCAGCAGCCGGACGGTCTCAGCGGACACACGCGGCCTCAATCGTTCCACCGCGGCGCGGGTGAACACCTTGCTGATCACACTGCGGATCCGCCGATGGGCGGGCCCGTCGAGCATGAGCATCCAGTTCTGCACGCTCCGGACGAGCGGACTCTGCGGCCCGCCACGCCGGTTGGCCCAAGTGGTGTTCCGGTAGAACTCGCTCGACGCCTCCGGTGCCCGCAGTACGGCATCGACATCGGCGTAACGAGAAAGAACCCAGTAACCGAAGTTCGACCGGTGGATCGGATCCGTCTCACGCAGGCGTCGGTAGATCGGGTAGGGGTCGGTACGTACTGACGGATCTCGCGGATCGAAAGCTACGGTCATTTTCATCCCGTCCCGGGGTACGATTACCCGTCCATCTCCAGGCCGCTCATCATTCCACAGGGCGGGACGGGAAGTGAAGACGTTTCAAATGTGCGACGGAGCCCGCCCCTTCGGATCCTCCTGCTACTTCAGGATGTTGACCGCCCGGGCGACGACGAGGACCACGGTCACCAAGGACACCGAGGATTGCAGCATCATCAGCATTTTGGCCCACCGCGACAGCGGCATGACGTCGGTCGGGCTGAAGGCGGTGGAATTGGTAAACGACAGGTACAAGTAGTCGAGGAAGGCCGGTTCCCAGTCCTGTGGCGCGACCTCCGGGCTCTGCATCTGCACGAAGAGGAAGTCGGCGAACTGCTCCCGGCCCAGGGCCCGCGCCATCGGGCCGCCTCGATCCCACTCCCAGTACCACAGGGCGAACACGATGACGTTCGTCAGCCAGATGCCGCCGCCGGTGAGCAGCAGCGGCACCGCGTCGGCTCCAGCGCTGCCGTTCACCAGGTCCGCCACGAGCCGGACCGCCGCCAGGCCGTTGGCGAGGCTGATGACACAGATCAGAGCCAGGCCCAGCCACCGCAGTCGGCGCGTCGCGGGCTCGACCCGTCGCGGGTTCGCGGCGATCAGGCCGGCCAGCAGCACCAACTCCAGTACGGGCAGCGCCCAGTACGGCGGGAGCGAGAGCCGGTGGGGCAGCATCAGCTGAAGGGCCACCGCCACCAGGATCACGGCGGTGACCGCCCAGCGCGGCTCACCGTGCGTCGCCCGCCGCCATGCCGGGACGAGGTCGCGCTCCCCGCTCTCCAGCAGCCGCTCGATCCTGGCCAGGCGGCTCTCGGCGTTGTCCATGTCTTCGGTCATGGCGACGATTGTCCCGGGTCGCCTCGGCTCGCCCACGGGAGGCAAGGCGCAGGGGCTGCCGCGGGACAGTCCCGGGCGAGGACGGCCGCGTCATGGGACTCTGCCTCGGCCGGGCCCACGGCCGGACCGCGGCCGGCTTCACGACCGGACCGCGTCCGGCTTCACGACCGAACCGGGGCCGGGGGCAGGTTGTGTCTCACCCACACGCCCACTGCCGTCACGAGCAGGACCGCACACGCCGTGAACACCACACCGGCCGTGCGCACCCCGAGCGCCACCGCCATGGCACCCACCCCCACGACCGGCAGCGAGATCCCCACATACGCGACGACGAAGAACGCCGAGATGGTGGCGCCCCGGTGCGCCCCGGGCGCTGCGTCGCTCACCTCGGTCAGCCCGGCACGGAACGCCATCCCCTGCCCCGCGCCGCCGGTCAGCGCGCCGGCCAGCAGCACCGGAAAAGCTTCCAGAAGCAACGAGGCCCCGATGAGGAGAAGTCCGACGACCAGCACTGCACAGCCCCAGGGCAGGGCTCGCCGCGCACCGATCCGCCCCATGAGGATCTGCCCACCGGTCGAGGCGCAGAACACGCAGAAGACGACGGCACCGGCGACCGCAAGATTGCGCTCCCCGAGCGTCTGCGTGAGAAAGGCAGGGGCGACGGCGGTGAACAGACCCAGCATGGAGAAGCCCGCGAAGGCGGCGAGGGCGCAGGGCCCGAACACTCCACGCACCTCCGGCGGAACCTTCATGCCCTGTGGCCGCAACGACGGTCGCGGCTCGGCGCGCGGCACGGTCTCGGCCAGCAGGCAGACGACGGTCACGGCGCCGGCCAGCAGCACCAGATGGACGAGGAAGGGCAGTTTGAGGGGCCAGGGCGCATACTCGGCCAGGATGCCGGAGACGAGCGGGCCGAGGCCCAGCCCGCCCATGTTGGCCGCGGTCGCGGCCAGTCCGGCACGCCCGCGCAGGCCGGGTGGCGCCAGTTCAAGTACCGCAGCGGTGCCCGTGCCGCTCAGCAGGCCGGCCGAGAAGCCCGACAGCACACGTCCCGTGTACAGCAGCGGCAAGCCGCCCTCGGTCAGGAAGCAGACCGCGCTGAGCGCGGCCAGCCCGAGCGCCGCGAGCAGCAGCGGCCGCCGTCCCAGCACGTCGGAGAACCCGCCCGCGATCAGCAAGGCGGAGATGACACCCACCGCATAGACGGCGAACACGACCGTCACGATCAGTTCCGAGAACCCGATCTGCTCCCGGTACAGCCCGTACAGCGGTGTGGGCAGCGTGGTCCCCATCATCCCGACGGCGAAGACGCCCGCCGCGGCCTTGTACCCCGGCCGCCGCCGGTCCCGCAGCCGAGGCTCGGCGTCGCTGTTGATCACACTCCACCATAGGCATCGGGCCTCCGACCGTGCCCGAGGACGGGGCGGGGCGATTGCCCGGGAGGCCGGGAGGCCCGGAGGCCGACGCACTTGAAGGCCGGAAGCTCGGTAGGCCTGAAGGCCGGAGCACCCGGAGGCGGAGCGCCCGGAGGCGGGAGCGCCCGGGAGACCGGAACGCGCTCTGCGGCGCAAGGAGCCCCTCGGCCCACGAGAAGCGCATGCGTCACCTGCTTGCCCGGTGACGCACCCTGTGTCACAGTCATCAAGCACACACTCCCCGTACGACCACGAACCGTCGGGCTGCCTGTCCGCCCTGCTGCGCGCAGACTGGCACGCAGAGAGGCACGGAGGGCTTCGGATGATCAACAGGCGCACCTTCAGCAAGGCGCTGGGCGTGGGCACCGGCGCGACCGCCGCTTCACTGGCCGGCCTGCAGGGACTCCCCACCGCCTCCGCGGCCGCACAGGACGGAGCAGGGTCGCCGACCATGCCCGCGGTCACGCCGGGCACGCACACCTCGTTCGACTCGCTGAAGCAGGCCAGGGCGGGCCTGCTGGACGTCGGCTACGCCGAGGCAGGTCCCGCTCACGGCCCGGCGGTCATCTGCCTGCACGGCTGGCCGTACGACATCCACAGCTTCGTGGACGTGACTCCCCTGCTGGCGTCACATGGCTACCGGGTGATCGTCCCCTACCTCAGGGGGCACGGCAGCACACGTTTCCTTTCCGCCCGGACGTTCCGGAACGGTCAGCAGTCGGCCGTCGCCCTCGACATCATCGCCCTGATGGACGCCCTGAAGATCGAGAAGGCCGTTCTCGCCGGCTTCGACTGGGGCGCGCGGACCGCCGACATCATCGCGGCCCTGTGGCCCCACCGCTGCAAGGCCCTGGTCTCGGTGAGCGGATACCTGATCACCAACCTCGAGGCGAACCTTCAGCCGTTGCCGCCCAAGGCCGAGTACGCATGGTGGTACCAGTACTACTTCGCGACGGAGCGAGGCAGGCTCGCCATGGAGGACAGGACCAAGCGCCACGAACTGACCAGGCTCGTCTGGGACACCGTCTCTCCGACCTGGGACTTCGACGACGCCACGTTCGAGCGCACGGCCGCGGCCTTCGAGAACCCCGACTACACCGACATCGTGATCCACAACTACCGGTGGCGGCTGAGCCTCGCCGACGGCGAGCAACGCTACGACGGCATCGAGAAGCAGCTTGCCGCACGGCCGGTCATCTCGGTGCCCACCATCACCCTCGACGCCGAGCGGGACCCCTTCACCGCCCCGGGAAACGGCGACGCATACCGGGACAGGTTCACGGGCGCGTACGAGCACCGCACCCTGGCGGGCATCGGTCACAACGTGCCCCAGGAGGCACCCGCCGCCTTCGCACAGGCCGTCGTGGACGCGGACCGCTTCTGACGGTTCTTGCGGACCTCTCTCGTCACCTGTCAAGATGGTGATGTGAACCTGGAGCATGCCTTCGTCTGTGGGAGTCCGGCCCTGGACTTTGCCGCGACCCTCCGCGCACGTCGCACCCTGGCCTTCGAGATGTTCGTGTCACCCGAGCGCCTGGACGCGTGGTACGTGGAATCCGGCATCGTGGACGCCATCTCCCCCAGCCAGGACGGCGACGTCGAGCAGGCCGTCGCTGTGCGCGAGGCGCTGTACCGTCTCGTCACCGCCCGCCGCCTCGGCGAGCCGTACGACGACGAAGCCCTCGCCACGGTCAACGGTGCCGCCCGCAGGCCCTCGGCCACGCCCCAGCTCACCACGACCGGACGATGGACCGTCGCAAGCCCGGATGCCGCCCTGTCGAGTGTCGCCCGGCACGCCGTGGAGTTGCTGAGCGGACCGGACGCACCGCTGCTCAAGGAGTGCGGCAACCCCGAGTGCACCCGTATCTACATCGACCGGTCCCGCGGCATGCGCCGGCAGTGGTGCGGCATGGAATCCTGCGGGAACAAGATCAAGGCGGCCGCCTACCGCGCCCGCAGGAAGCAGGCGCAGGCCGCACCGGGAGGGGACACCGCATGATGTCGCTCGATCTCCATCCGATCTTCCGCAACAACCGTGACATTGAGCTGACGCTACGTCAGTTCCTCTTCCGGGCCGCCAACTCGGGCGAGCCGGTCGTGGAGATCATTCCGGGCAAGGGGTCGGGGCGGCTCAAGACCCGGGTACTCGCGTTCCTCGACCAGAAGCACATCAAGAAGCTGTACGTCCGCCGGGAGGTCGACTCCGGCAACACGGGCCGCATCCTTGTCCACTTCAAGTGAGGTCCATCGGGGTGAGCCGCCCCGAGGATCAGTCGACGAACTTCATGGCCGGGTACCGGGGTGAGGGGCGGTCCAGCAGACGGCCGTCGGTCCCGCGCAGCCAGTGGTCGAAGAACGCGGACACGTAGGCCTCATTGGTCCGGACGGCAATCTTCGGATCGATCGTGCCGATGTCGTCCTTCCGGGTGGCGCACGGCAGGTGCAGCTGCGGGACCAGGGCCTCCGCGTCCGTGAACGAGGCGTGCTCGGAGCCGAGGAGCTTGAGCTGGTGGGTCCAGCCGGGTGTATGGGCCCGGAATGCGGTCCAGCCCGGGCCGGTGTCCGTGTCCCCGTCCTGCCCCATGAGCAGGAACGGCCGGTCGAGCCCGTGCTCGGCCACGGGCATCAGCGTGCCGTCGTAATTGGTCAGATTGCCGTCCAGATTGATCCCGGCGCGGATCCGCGGGTCCGCGTCCATGGCCGTGGCGGTGGCGGTGCCGCCCAGGGAGTGGCCGAACATGCCAACCCTGGACAGATCGAGCGTGCCGGCGAGTCCGTGGGGCAGCGGCCGGCCGTCCACGTCGGGATTCCGGCCTGCGTTCACCAGACCCAATTGGTCCAGCACGAAGCCGGTGTCGGCGTTCCGGATCGTGAGGGCCTTCTTGATGAACGCATTGGCATCGTCCGAAAGATCGAGAGTGGCCAGCGAACCGTCGGGGAACTCCACTTCGGGGGATTCGTAGGTGTTGTCGATGGTGACCACGACATAGCCGCGACTGGCGAGATCCGTCACGAGCGTGGTGCCCCACGTCCGGGGCTCCCCCAGCCCCGGCGAGTAGAGCAGCACCGGCCGTTTCCGGTCCCCCCGGGCGACCGCGGCCCCCTGTACGGCGTGGGTGACGGTGGCCGCCCAGTCGGCCCGCCCGGTCGGCACATGCATCCCGAGGTAGTCGTTCGCGGTCACCGAATCGAAGTGTGCTGCGGCTTTGGGCAGCATGTAGGGCGCTGCCGGACGGCCGTCCGCATGTGTCGTGGGGTAGTACACGCTGACCATCAGCCGGCGGTCGCGCCCGTCGGTGTGCCAGGGGTCCTGGCGGGAGGTGTCGGTGAGGTGCAGCGACACCTCGCCGACCTGGAACCTGCCCGTCGGGACCGGCAACCGCATCCGGGTCGGCTGCGCCGCCGGCGCAGAAGATGTCGCGGCTTGAGCGGGAAGCGCGGCGATGGCGAGGTTCGCGAGCAGGGCCGTGCAGACGGCCGCGGCCCGCAGGCCCCGCTTGCGCGGCGCTCGGTTCCCGCTCGGCTGTGTCTTCGTCATGCCCCCATGCTGCAGGCCCTGTTCCCGCCTCCACCATCAGGAACAACCCCTGCTCGGACCGGAGTCGTCCCCTAGGGGCCGTGGGGACACGGACAAGGCCAATGCTTGGCATCGGGCGCTGACAGCCGGCCTGCCCGTACGGGTGCGGCTCCTGTTCGACCGATTCCTGCCCACACGCTGGACCTTCCGAGCACCACCGTGCACGGTACTGCCCCGGAGACACACCGCCCGCCCGGTGCGGCTCATCTCCACCGTCACCAGAACTCCCCCGACAACCGAGGGCTGCCCCCATGTGGAATGCACCAGCTGTGCTGCGTCTGACCGGAACGGCCGTGGGTCTGCTGCTCCTGGCGGCACAGACGACACCGGCGTCCGCCGCCCCGCCGCCCCCGTCACGGGCCGCCCGGGCCGCGGACCCCGCCCCGGCCTCGGACACCTGGTCCGCACCCCTGTCCACACGCGGCCGCTACATCGTCGACGCCCACGGCGACCGCTTCCGTCTGAAGGCGGCCAACTGGGACGGAGCGCAGGGATCGTGGACGGGCAGCGGCAGCGTCACCGACCCCGCCAACCATCACGCCGGCCAGAACTCCTACGGCATACCTCTGGGCCTGGACCGTGTCCCGCTCGACCGACTGCTCTCCGACTTCCACCAGCTGGGGATCAACACCATCCGGCTCCCGTTCTCCAACGAGATGATCCACAGCACCACACCCGTCCCCGACGCCGCGGTGGGGGCCAACCCCCAGCTGCGGGGCCGGACACCCCTCCAGGTCTTCGACACCGTGGTCGACGCGCTCAGCGGGAGCGGCTTCGCCGTCATCCTCAACAACCACACCCATAGGTCCCGATGGTGTTGCGGGATCGACGGCAACGAGCGGTGGAACAGCGGGATGTCCACCCAGCAGTGGGCCGACGACTGGGTCTTCATGGCGCGCCGCTATGCCGACGTCCCCCGCGTGGTCGGGGCAGACCTGTACAACGAGGTCCGGCGCGACGTGCTGGACGACCCCAACTGGGGGCTGGGCGACACCCACGACTGGTACGCCGCGGCCCAGCTCGCCGCCGACCGCATCCTCACCGAGGCCGACCCCCGTCTCCTCATCGTCATCGAGGGCATCAACTGGACGGGCGTGCCGGTGGACGGGCTGCCGCACGGCCGGCCGATGCTCACACCCGTGCGCACCCTGTCGCACACCCTCGTCGACGCCCACAAGCTGGTGTACTCCGCCCACTTCTACGGCTACACCGGTCCGCACCACAGCGGTGCCACGGGCATCGGCGAGACCCACGATCCGCGCTACCAGGACCTGACCCGCGACCAGTTGGACGCGGCCCTGGACGACGAGGCGTTCTACGTCGAAGAGACCGGCCGGCACTTCACCGCACCCGTCTGGGTCAGCGAGTTCGGCATCGGCGCGAACGAGACGAACGCGGCGGCCCGTGCCTGGTTCGGCAACGTGACCGACTACTTCGCCGACCATGACGCCGACTTCGCCTACTGGCCGCTCGTCGGCTTCGAAGGCCACGACGACTGGGCGCTCCTGCGGTACGACAGCGCAGGGCATCGCACCGGCATCCTCGACTCCGGCGACTGGCGCGGTGCGGCATGGCAGCACCTCATGGCCGCGCCGAGCAACACCGGTCCCGTAGCGGAGGTTCCCACCTGGCGCATGCTCGCCACCGACCACGGGGACGCCGTGGAGTCCCTGCGCGTGCGGGACACCGGCGACTGGGATCGCGGGGCGTACAAGGCCGCCTGCCCCGACGGGCTGCGTCTGACCGGTCTGGGCCACACCAGTGGTCGCGGTCTGTGCACCGACGCCGGTGAGCCGGACCTGCGCGCCTCGGCCCCGGGTCAGACGGTCGTCGTCGACGAGCGCAACGTTCCGGCGGGCGGCGACTGGGCGTCGGGATACACCAAGTTCCAGTGCCCGTCGGGTTCCTTCCTCATCGGTTACAGCCTGCGCGGGGAGCGTCTGTCCGCGGCCCTGTGCGTCCCGGGTCGCGTGCCGCTGTCGGGTTCCGCGCGCACCGTGTGGTTCGACCGGTCCGACAACCGTCCCGGTGACGCGGCGGGCGGGGACTTCGCCCACGGCGACTACAAGGGCCAGTGCGCGGCGAACGAGTACGCCGCCGGGATCGCCTTCACCACGCGGGTGGGCAGCCGTCCGGGTCCCGATGCCCTGCTGTGCCG
Organism: Streptomyces sp. NPDC020362; assembly: GCF_040642095.1. Classification (NCBI taxonomy): domain Bacteria; kingdom Bacillati; phylum Actinomycetota; class Actinomycetes; order Kitasatosporales; family Streptomycetaceae; genus Streptomyces; species Streptomyces sp. NPDC020362. The sequence goes on along the minus strand of NZ_JBFAET010000066.1, from coordinate 9,410 downwards.
CACACTGCCCTGAACGGGACCTCGCCGGTGCGGTACGGGGCAACTTCTGGCCAAAGCCAAGGAGTTGATGTGAGAAGCTTTCGTCGGCCGGTCACGGGTGGGGCCGTGGCGGCCGTCGAGAGGAGCGCAGCGTGGGACAGGACGGCTTCAGGGTCGCTGAGATCGACACCAGCAGGCCGCACCCTGCGCGGATCTACGACTACCTGCTGGGCGGCAAGGACAACTACGCCGTGGACCAGCGGGCCGGGGACGAGCTCGCCGCCGCCGCGCCCGAGGTGCGCATCGGCCTGCAGGCCAACCGCGCCTTCCTGCAGCGAGCCGTCCGGCACGTCGTCGCCTGCGGCGTACGCCAGATCCTCGACATCGGCACCGGACTGCCCACGTCGCCGAACGTCCACGAGGTCGCCCACGAGACGGCTCCGGACGTGCGGGTCGCGTACGTCGACAACGACCCGATCGTGGCCGCTCACGCGAACGCGCTGCTCAGCAGCTCCGGTGCGACCAGCGTCGTGCTCGGCGACCTGCGCGACCCGCAGGCCATCGTGGACGACCCCGACGTCCGTCGCACCATCGACTTCGACGAGCCGGTCGCCCTGCTTCTCGTCGCCGTCCTGCACTTCCTCACCGACGCGGAGCGGCCCGCGCAGGTGGTGGCCACTCTGCGCGATGCACTGCCGGCCGGCAGCTTCCTGGTGCTCTCGCACGCCACGGGCGACTTCGCGGACCGCAGCGCGGCCCAGGCCGTCTACAACAGGGCGACCGCCACCCTGAACCTGCGCTCCCGCACCGAGGTCGAGGGGTTCTTCGACGGCTTCGAGCTGGTCGAGCCCGGCCTGGCCCAGGTGCCGTTCTGGCGCCCGGACGCCACGCCGCCGCCGAGGTCCCACGAGATCGGCGTCTACGGAGGCGTGGCCCGCAAGACGGTCTGACGGCAACGACCGAGCGGGCCGGAGAGCCGCAACAGGAGGAACGTCCTCACGCCGACTCCCGCACCACCAGTGCCGGGTCGAACACGACCGACGTCGGCCCGGTGCGGGCGCCGTGGATGTGCTCGTCGAGCAGACGGGCATGTCCGCGGCCATGTCCTCCACGGGCTCTGCGGACGGTGGCGAGACGGGACCGGCAGCCGATCACGAGGGCTGGGGCCTGGGCAGTTGCTGCTACTACAACGTCGGGCAGGTCCACCACGCCCTCGACCGTGGTGCCGTAGCCGTGAGGCGGCCCGTCTCGGCCGAGCCGGCTTCGAGGTGTGCATCGCCACGGCTCGGTCAAATCCTGTCCGGCGGGCCGGCCGTGACGGACCCGGGCGGCTTGCGCCACACGAACACCTCGGTGCCGGGCCTCCGTTCACAGAACCGGCCCGTCGGGGAGCAAGTGCGCAGCAGCCTGCGCAGGTCCGCTTCGAAGGCGTCCCGGTGCGGGCCGAACAGGCCCGGAGCCGAGGACGACATCGAGAACACCCAGGCGACCACGTCGTCCTCGCCGCGTTCCAGCACCTGTCCGCCGGGGACGACATGCCGCTCGGGTCCCAGGAAGCCCGCCCGGTGGAACACCGCCGCTTCACCGCCGGGTGTCCCGTTGGGCAGCACTGCGCGCCCGGCACGGCGGACCGGCCCCAGATAGTCCCGGACCAGTTCGCCGATGGCCGGGCGCGGCACAACCGGATACGGCAGGCTCTCGGTGGCGAGCCGCTCGCCCTCCAGGTGAGAGACGTGCACCAGCGCGCCGCCGGGCGTGAGCATGCCGTACACGGTGGCCGCCACACGGTCGCGGTCCGTCCAGTGGAAGGACTGGGCGAAGACGGCCACGGTGAAGGTGCCCAGGTCCGCGGGAAGATCCTCGGCGCGGATCTGCACCCAGCGCGTCTTCCCGGCGCCTGTCTCCTCGGCGGCCCGGCGTGCGGCCTCGCCGAGCATCCCGGGGTCGGGATCCACGCCGACGACGTCGTCGAACAGGTGGGAGAGGGGCAGGGTCAGGGTGCCGGGTCCGCAGCCCACATCGATCAGCCGCCCGGTCCCGTCCAGCCCCAGCACGTCGGCCAGCCGCGCCACCAGGCCGGGGGCGTACGGCAGACGGCCCCGTGCGTAGTAGGGGGCCGTCCCCTCGAACAGGGTCTCGTCCCACTCCCAGCCCTCGGCCATGTCAGGCTCCTCCCCCTTCGTTCCCGGGCCCGCCGCACGACACAGACGCCCCGAACCGACCCTTCTGCACATCGCAGCACTGGTCAACGGTAAGTTGATCGCCATGAGTGACAACGTGTACTTCGACATCACCATCAACGACCAGCCGGCCGGCCGGATCGTCTTCAAGCTGTACGACGACGTGGTCCCCAAGACCGCGACGAACTTCCGTGAGCTGGCCACCGGCAAGCACGGCTTCGGATACGAGGGTTCCTCCTTCCACCGCGTCATCCCGCAGTTCATGCTGCAGGGCGGCGACTTCACCCGGGGCGACGGCACCGGCGGCAAGAGCATCTACGGCGAGAAGTTCGCCGACGAGAACTTCAAGCTCAAGCACACCCGCCCGTACCTGCTGAGCATGGCGAACGCCGGCCCCAACACCAACGGCTCGCAGTTCTTCATCACCACGATCGTCACCAACTGGCTGGACGGCAAGCACGTCGTCTTCGGTGAGGTCGTCGAGGGCCAGGACGTCGTCGACGCCGTCGAGAAGCTGGGCAGCCAGAGCGGCAAGACCAGCGCGAAGGTCACGATCGCCAAGAGCGGCACCGTCTGACCGACGCTCGCCCGCGCACAGCGGGTGAGGACAACGCCCCGGTGATGACGCCGGTCGGAGCTTTCCTGACCGGCCGTCTCACCGGGCGTCCTGTTCTCCGCGACCTCAGCGGGCGAAGACCGTGCTGGCGAGCGCCACGTGGACGGCGGTGCCGCCGAGGATGCTCAGCAGTGCGTTGCGACGCCACAGGTGCAGTCCGACCGTGACGGTCAGGGCCGCGAGCGGGGCCAGCACGCGGGCGTGGGACAGCGGCAGGTCGCGCAGGCAGTAGACGACCAGGATCACCATGATCCCCGCGGGCATGCGGGTGCTGAGGTGGCGGACGGTGCCGCTCGCGCGCATCGGGGCCAGGGCGGCGAACGGCAGGGCGCGCAGAGCCCAGGTCACGGCGACGGAGACGAGGACCGCGGCGACGAGGTAGGACGTGTCAGGCATGGCTCGGCCTCCTGCCGGAGGTGAGGTGTCGGGCCAGGAGCCCGGCGGTGAACAGGGCGAAGGCCACCGGCAGCAGCTGGCCGGGGAGGAGCAGCCGGGCGGCGAGGGCGCTCAGGAGCGCGAGCAGCGGGGTGAGCAGATCGCCCCGCCGGTCGCGGACGGTGTCGAGGGCCAGCACCGTGAACAGCGCGGTCAGCGCGAAGTCCAGGCCGGTGACGCTGTCGGGGATGAGGGAGCCGAGCAGGGCACCTGCGGTGGCACCCCCGGCCCAGTAAAGGTGCATGAACAGCTGCAGCCAGAGGATGCGCGGACCGGACCAGGAGCGGCCCCGGTGCCCGGCAGCAAGGGCGTACGCCTCGTCGCACAGCGCGAACGTGCTGTACGTCTTCCCGAGCCGCCCCTTCACCCGGTCGAGGGGGAAGGACAGGGCGTAGAACACGTGCCGCAGGTTCACCAGGAACGCGGACACGGCGACGGAGAGCAGCGGCGCGCCGGCGGTGACCATGCCGATCAGCAGGAACTCGAACGACCCTCCGTAGATCAGCGCGCTGGACAGGCTCGCCCACCACCAGCCGACGCCGGAGTGGGTGACGAGCACCCCGAAGGCGATGCCGAGCGGGACGAAGCCGAGGCCCACGGAGGCGGAGTCCTCGAACGCGGCCCGCGCCTCGGAGGACGTCCGGGGCGGAGGAGTGGGATCGATCCGGGCCGGGCCGTCGGCGACAGCGGGGGATGTTGGCATGGAGATATTTTAGGAAAAATGTCATGTCATATGGTTACCGATAATGTCCCTATGATGGGTCCGTGCGCAATGAAGTGAAACTCGACGCCATTGATCGAGACATTCTGTACCACCTGCGTCGGGACGGGCGGCTGACCAACGTCGAGCTGGCCCAGCGGGTGGGGCTGACCCCGCCGCCGTGCCTGCGCCGGGTCAAGCGGCTGGAGGAGGCCGGCGTCATCGCCGGGTACCGCGCCGTAGTCGATCCCGAGGCCGTGGGCCGCGGGCTGGAGGTCCTCGTCGACGTCGAGGTCAGCGCCAACGACCGGACGACCTTCCTGGAGTTCGAGGACACGGTGGCCTCGTACGAGGAGGTGATCGAGTTCCGGCGCATGTACGGCCGCCCCGACTATTTCGTCCGCGTCGCCGTCGCCGACCACGCCGCCTACGAGTCCTTCCTCACCGAGAAGCTGAGCGGACTGTCCTGCGTCCTGCGCATCGACTCCCACCTGACCATGAAGACGATCAAGTCGGGCACCTGAGTCCTGTATCGCGCGGGATCGCGTTGCTCTCCGGCATGTCCGGCCGGGCGAGTTGGCATCTTTCGTCCGATCATGGCTGCAGAGACTCATCGCGGGCCGCCCGTGCGACGGCGGCGGCGCACGACGGCCGGCGACGAGCACGGTGCGGCGAGCACGGGAGGGACCCGTGAGTCAGTGGCGGCGCGGCCTCCACCGAGCTTGGGAGTGGCTCGGTGTGCGCATCCTGTTCCGGCGCGGCCGCGACCTGGAGCTGATGCACCGGGCCATGGGGTTCGCCACGCTGGCCCTGGTGACGCTGGCTCCGCTGCTGATCGTGGTCGCCGCGGCCGACCCGCTGGTGCGGGGCGGCTTCGCCTCGTGGCTCTCCGACGGCATGGGGCTGTCCGGGCAGTCCGCCGACGCGCTCACCGGCATCATCAGCCCGCCGCGCGAGGTCGTCGGCACCACCAGCGTGCTGAGCCTGGTCCTGCTGGCGGTGTTCGGTGTGTCCTTCGCGGGCAGCGTGCAGAACGGTTACGAGCGGGTCTGGAATCTCGCGGCCGGCCCCTGGCACCGGGTCTGGCGGCAGGTGACCTGGCTGGCCGCGCTGACCGCCTACCTCTACCAGGAGGTGCAGACCCGGACGGCGCTGCACGGGTTGCAGCGGGTCACGGTGTCCGTGCTCAGCGCAGTGCTGTTCTTCTGGTGGGGCCAGCGCTTCCTGCTGGGGGGCCAGGTCCACTGGCGCACGCTGCTGCCGGGCGCGCTCGCCACCGTCGGCGGCCTGGCCGGCCTCAGGGCCTTCTCCTCCCTCGTCTTCGCGCCGCTCATCGTCACCAACGCGCTGAACTACGGCGCGGTCGGGACCGTACTGATCGTGGAGTCGTGGCTGATCGGCGTCGGGTTCGTGGTGTACGGCGGTGCGCTGTTCGGGCGCTGGTTCTGCGAGCACCACTGGATGCCGTCCCACGAGGAGTGAGCGAGCCGGTCGGTCACGGCCGCGCCCGGAACCGCTTCGAGGTTCCGGGTCACGACGGCTGGGCCTCCTTCCGGGCCGGGGCGAGCAGGGTGGGCCAGTCCTGGGCGGCGGCCCAGTCGGCGAAGGTGTGCCAGCCCACCTCGGGGTGGGCGCGGCGCAGGCCGGTGACATCGACGTCGAGGCCGGTGGTGCTGAAGTAGGCGAACATCGCGGCGAGGTCGTGCGAGTGGGTGCGGACGACGGACAGGGGCACCTCGCGGTGCGTGACGGGGCGGCCGGCGGCGGCCGAGAGGACTGCGGCGATCTGGGCGGCGCCGAGTTCGTCGGAGGCGATGTCGATCCGCCGGCCGGTGAAAGCGGCGCGGCGCTGCAGGGCCAGGGCGGCGAAGGCACCGATGTCCTCGGCGGGGATCAGCGTCAGGGGGCGGTCGGCCGGCATGGGCCAGGCGAAGCTGTTCTCGCGCAGGCCCTCAAGGGTCCAGCCGGAGGTGAAGTTGTCCATGAAGGCCGCGGGGGCGATGACCGTCCAGGGGATGTCCGTCGCCCTCAGGTGACGCTCGATCTCGTCCTTGCTGTCGTAGTGCGGGATGCCCGTGCCCCGGTCGGCGTGCGCGGCCGAGGTGAACACGATGTGGCCCACACCCTCGGCCACCGCCGCGTCCAGCAGGGCCTTGCCCTGGCGGACCTCGGTGGCGGTGTCGGTGCCGAACGGGGTCGTCACCGCGAAGAGGGAGTCGGCGCCCGCGAGGGCGGCGTCGAGGGAGAGGCTGTCGTCGAAGTCTGCGTGGCGGACGTCGGCGCCGAGCCGGCGCAGGGCTTCGGCCGCCGGTGCGGCGGGAGTGCGGGTGAGGGCACGGACCCGGTGGCCGGCGGCGAGCAGGGCACGGGCCGTGGCACAGCCCTGGGCGCCGGTCGCGCCGGTGACAGCGATGGTGAGCATGAGGACTCCTGGAGGGAGAGTTCGCGGGGAGGCGAAACACGGATACACGTCTGCGTCGCACAATGAGTGCGCAACGAAGGCAAATATAGCCACACTTCCCTGTGTCGCGCAGATAATTGGGCGTGGGGTGGACCACGCACCGGCCGTGGGCCGCCCAGAGCCGTGCGGACAGGGGACTGCGCCCACCGGCGTGCAGTCGCCGGAGCCCGTGAACTCCGCGATGGAGCCGTTGCCCTCGAACACGGCCACGGATCAACGGGTGCACGGCCAGGCCTTGTTGCCTCCGCACTCGGCGAGTGGCTTCCGGCAGGCGGTCGTGGTGACGACGTCCTGGAAGTTCGCCCGCCGAGCACGGCCCGTCAGACAGGAGCGCGGCCGTGGACCTACGGTCATGCTGTCGTTGCGGTGTTACGGAGTTGCGGCGGGGCCGTCGGCGGACGACCGGGGGCCGGCCGAGGGCGCCTCGGTCGCAGCGCGCGCCATCGGTGACTTGTCGCTTCCGCAGGCGCAGCCGGGGGCGGTTGCGGGCGACGCGGAGGGCGCCTCTCGCGCCGTCCGCGCCCCCACCGCACGCCCTTGCCCCGATGGACGGCTTCCCCTTGTGCGAAGCCGTTCTTGCCCCCCGGCGGCGCTGCTAGCTTCAGGGCAGCGGGGCATGACGGATCGGGGGAGGCGACGGTCATGGCCGGGGGGAAACAGGACGACGACGCGTACAGAAGGGCAGCGGATCCGGCCGTGGATGCGGCCGAGCATCTCGCCGCGGCAATCGGCACCGACGCGTGGCCGGAGGCCCAGGACCAGATGGCCGGGCTCCTCTGCGAGGAGGACGGTTCCGCCGGTGAGCGCATTCGGGCCTGGGCCGCGGAGGCACTGCGCCGGGAAAGCGAGGACCGGAACGCCTATCTCGTGGATTCGCTGCCGAAGTGGGAGCGGGAGATCGCGGCAGTGCTCGGGGACGACCCCGCACGCGCGGAGCGGGCCGGCCGGTTCGCCGAAACGGTGAGGTCGCTGCTGCCTCCGCCGGACGCCACCACCACTCAGGTGGCCGCCGCCAGCGGCAGTGGCACGGTCAACGCGGTGCAGAACGGCAACATCTACTACCAGGTCGTACTGGGCCTGGCCGCACGACCGCGCAGGCTCGGCCGCGGCACGGCCATCACCACGACCGTCGTCACGGGCACGGCCGCGGCAGCGGGCACGGGCGCCGCGGCACGGCACTGGGCCGGCGAGGCGGTGCAACAGGCCGGCCGCGGACATCTCCCGCAGGCACCACTGGCCGACCCGGCCCCGGCATCGACGGCGGCAGCTTCCCACACGACTGCAGCATCCGCGGGGGCTCCGGCACCGGCCGGCGGCACGGGGGCGGCAAAGATCTCGGCCCTGCTCTCAAAGGCCGGTTCGGCCGTGCTCGGGAAGGCGTCGACGGTCCTCGGCGCCGGGGCCGGAGGCGTCAGCATCCCCGTGGTGTCCGTCGTGGTGTCGGTCGTGGTGGTCGCCGTCACGACCGTGACCGTCGTGGTGACGCACAGGTCGCAGCAGGGCTCGTGCGGCGCCGCCGTTCACGGCCAGTCGGCCCGGGTCGTCCTCGCGGAGGCCGCGCGCCGGGTCGAGCTGACGAGCTTCCGTTTCGACGTCACCCGGGGCCCGCACCATGTCACCGGCGCGGCGGACCCGCAGTCCCGCAACGCATGGTTCGCCCAGAGCCTGACGGGCGGTCCGGTCGTGACCGGCACCATCACCCAGGGCAAGGTCGCACTGCCCGCCGGTACGGCCACGGCCTCCGGTGGCAATGACCGCTGGGTGCGCAGCGACGGCGCCTTCACCGACGCCGTCGATCCGGCTGCGCCCGCACGGCAGTTGCGGTCGGTGGCCACCGCGCGACGCAAGGGCTGCACGTTCACAGGAACGCTGGCCCCCTCCCCCTCCCCCTCGCCGACCCCGGCGGCGTCCGCGAGTCCCGTGGCGGCACCGCTCGCCGCGCGGGCCGGCACCGCCTCCCCGTCACCGGCGGGCGGCGGAACCACCGTGGGGTTCACGGCCCGCATCGACAGCCGGGGCCGACTGGAACGCCTCACGACAAAGGCGCCCCCGGACGGGCTCTCCGTCTCCGCCGCCTACTCGGACTTCGGCCTGACCGTCACACCGTCCGCACCACCGTCGGACACCACGCATCAGCCCCCGTCGTCCTCCGCGACGCGCACCGTGACCGGCAACTGGACCGGCACCTGGGCGACCGACCTCGCCACCGGCGACTTCACGGCACAGCTGACCCAGAACGGCCACCGGATGACCGGCAGGCTCACCGTCGTGGGCACCGGCTGTGACCTCGACGGTCCCATCAGCGGCACCGTCGGCGGCGACCGCATCAGCTTCGGCACGGTGCGCAGCACCGGGAAGATCACCTTCTCCGGCGGCCTCGACGGCGCCGGAATGCACGGCACGTTCACCACCGACTGTTACAACGCCACCGGCGACTGGACCGCCCGGCGTTCCCCTGCCCCGCAATAGGACCTCGGAGCCTCAGGAGGGCACATCAGTGATCAACGACTGGATGTCCGAACTCGGCGCGGCGGGAGCGGCGGCCCTCGTCGGTGCCGCCTCCACCGATGCCTGGCAGGCGGCCCGTGACCGCTTCGTAGGCCTTCTGGGCCGAGGCGACCGGGGCCGCAGCGAAGTGGCGGCCGGGCGCCTGGACGCCCTGCGGCGCACCGCACAGACACCGGACAGCGAACGGGAGTTGGCGGCGGCTCGCCGAGCCTGGCAGGTCCGCCTCGAGGACCTCCTCGAAGAGCATCCCGATGCCGCCGCCGAACTCCGCGCCACCATCGAGTCGCTGCCCGCGCCACGCCACACCGGCTCCTCGTACCGGCAGTACGGCAGGGCCCAGGACCACGGCACCGTGAACATGAACCAGCACGGCGACCAGTTCATCCGCGAAGCCCGCCCGCACACGCCCAACGGCTGACGAGAGCCCCCGGGGACACCGCGCGAACGCCGCCGCCCGATCCCCCGGCCGATCCATAAGGGACCGGCCGCGCCGACTCGCCCTCCCACGCCTGTGGGAGGGCGATGTGCGGG
>NZ_JBFAET010000065.1:0-44004 GCF_040642095.1 Streptomyces sp. NPDC020362 | reverse complement strand
GGTCGCGGTCGCGGTCGCGGTCGCGGTCGCGGTCGCGGTCGCGGTCGCGGTCGCGGTCGCGGTCGCGGTCGCGGTCGCGGTCGCGGTCGCGGTCGGGAAGAAGATCCGTGAGGCGATCGCGGGCATCGCCGAGGACGCCTGGACGCCGATCAGGTACGCCGCCGCCGTCTGGGACGACGAGGAGGAACGCCGGATCTCCGGCGCCGAGATCGCCGAGGTCCCCTCCGCCGCGTTCACCAGCAAGAAGAACGCATTCCACGCCACCGCCCGGCTGATCGCGCGCCGGGACAAACGCCTGAACCCGAAGAATGTGCCCGAGAGGCAGGCCGAACTGTTCAGCGTCCGGCGCCACCACGCCATCTTCACCGACAGCCCGTTCGTCCTGGCCCAGGCCGAACCCATGCACCGCGAACACACCGTCGCGGAGCAGGCCTTCACCGACCCGGAGGACTCCGCGCCCGCCCACCTGCCCCCGGGGAAGTCCACCGCGAACGCCGCCTGACTCACCCTCGCCGCCACCGCCTACAACCTCACCCCCGCCGCCGGCCACCTCGCCCCCACCTTCCACGCCAAAGCACGCACCGGCACCAACCGCCGCCACCCGACCAACATCCCCGCCCGGATCGCCACCGGCGCCCGCCGCCTCACCCTCCACCTGCCCGAACGCCGGCGCTGGGCCGACGACTTCACCGACCTGTGGACAGCGACCGGACAGCGCATACTCAGCCGACCCGCGCGACCACCCTGCCCACCCACGACCCGAAAGACACCGGAGAACCCGCACCGGACGGCCACCCGGCACACCCTGCTCCCCGCACCCGAAAGGCCACCCCGAACCCGCCCGACACCCGTGACCAGAATGCGCACGATGGATCGAGGCTGAAGGCCATGGTGAGTGACGCAGAAATGGTGCTCGGTAAAGCGTCAGGTAAGTGCCAGTGTTCCGGCAGTCTTGGGCGGGCAGGAGCTGCGGTTTGGCGTGGGCACCGAGCTGGGGTCGCAGGACGCGGTGCGACAGCTCACTGGAGGGCATGACGTCCGCTCAGCCGCAACCCTCCGGAAGACATGAAATCCTTCAACTCGTAAATCCACCAGAGGCACAAAATTATTCAGTCCGCAAATCCGGCAGAGGGCATACATTCCGTTCGGCCGCAACATTATTTACAAGAATCTCTAAGCTTGACAGCGTCGTGGAGTTTACTTATGGTCCAGTCTTTCTGGTTCCCGCCGATCGATATCCGAAGGTGTTCATGACCGCGCCTCCAACGTTGCCGAAGCCGCTCGGTTACGACCCCCATTGCGGGATCGATAGCCAACCCGCACATGGGGGTGCCGAGTGGGCAGCCACTGACGCGATGGAAATCGGGCAAAGACCCCCTGGTGTCCGGGTTGACAGTCAAGCCACGTACCTCCTCGACCGTCATATGTTTGCCCTATGGACCTGGTCCTGCCGCGCGGTGGGAGCTGCCCCGCCCGTTGGTGACGTCCAGACGGTTGCCTTGGTTGTCCCGACGCCGGACCTGTCCAAGTTTGAGGTGTCCGACGTCGACTGCGCGCTGATCGAGCCGGACAAGCTCGCTGGCGCGCTCCTCGACTCGCCCGGTCGGTCCGTCGATGCTTGGCGGGCGCGGATTGCGGGCGGCGATTCGGCCCTGCCGATCGCCGGGCATGCCGTTCCCGATGCCACTGGTGTCGCCGTGACATCAGCGGAGCATGCCGTGGCCGTCTTTCGTCACACTGCTGCTGTTGCGGCCGAACTGCGCACAGCACTGGCCGCCGAGCTGCGGCCATATCAGGTCCGCGGTGTGAGCTGGCTGCGCGAGGCTGTTGACGCACACGGCGGTGCGGTGCTTGCCGACGAGATGGGGCTCGGTAAGACGCTGCAGGCAATCGGCTATCTCGTCGGGCGCGCCGATGAGGGGCCTCAGGTGGTGGTGTGTCCCACGTCGCTGGTCGGGAACTGGGCACACGAGATCGCGCGGTTTGCACCTGATCTACGGACGATGATCTGGCGTGGAGGGCCGCTGGAGGCGATGGACAACAGGACGGTAGTGCTCACCGGCTATCCGACGCTACGCATACATAGCCCTGTCCTAATGGAGCATCATTGGGCCACTGCGGTTTTCGACGAGGCGCAGGTGCTGAAGAACCCCCGCACACAAGTATCGAAGGCCGCGCGAACCATCGCGGCCGACGCGAGAATCGCGTTGACCGGAACGCCCGTCGAGAATCACCTTGAGGAACTCTGGGCACTGCTCAATCTGGTCGCACCGCAGCTGTTCGGGCATAAGGCGCAGTTCCGTCGTCGCTTTATCCGGCCGATCGCGGACGGTTCCCTCGCCGCCGCTACCCGACTGCGCGGGGCGATCGAGCCAGTTGTGTTGATGCGGAAGAAGTCTCAGGTTGCAGGATCACTCCCACCCAAGATCCACGCCAACCTGATCTGCGACCTTACCGAAGAACAGCAGCAACTGTACGACCAAGTGCTGGAGCAGGCGATCAACGACGGCTTCGGCAGCGGCGCACAGCGCCAGGCCCGGGTGCTGGCAGCTTTGACCGCACTCAAGCAGGTCTGCAACCACCCGACACTGGTCACCGACGACTCCGACGACTCCGACGAACTATCGGGGAGGTCGGGAAAGCTCGACCTGTGCACCGACATTGTGGCCAACAACCTCGAAACTGATTCGCCAACACTGATTTTCACCCAATACCGGAAGACCGGTGAACTGCTCGTTCGGCACTTCGGCGAGCAGTTCCGTGTGCCTGTCCCGTTCTTCCACGGCGGCTTGAATCAGGAACAGCGGGCCGACATCGTCCGCCGCTTCCAGACCGACCATGGTCCGAAAGTGCTGGTGCTCAGCCTGAAAGCTGGGGGCACCGGGCTCACTCTCACCCGTGCAGCCGACGTCATTCACTTCGACCGATGGTGGAATCCGGCCGTGGAAGCGCAGGCCTCCGATCGAGTCCATCGGATCGGTCAAACCCGCACCGTGACCGTCACCACCCTGACCACCAATACCACCGTTGAGGAGCACATCGCGGCCATGCATTCACGCAAATCCGCACTATCCGATATCGCCGATATGTCCGGTGTCGCTGAATTGGCCCGATTGGATGACGACCGCCTCATTGCGACCCTGCGCCGGAAGCGAGCCGGCTGATATGGCGGACGACGACTTTGGTTGCACAGCGTGGGGGCGGGACTGGGTTCGGCTCGCCCAGCCGTTACGCCAGACCCGACCCAACCCGCTGTTGCCGCGCGCCCGCAAGCTGGCGCGCGTTGGAGGAGTGCAGGTCACGATCGACGGCTGCATCGTGCGCGGCGTTGTCCAGCGTGGCCGCAGCACATCGGTGGCCTGCATCGAGGTGGCGCCGATGTCCCGGGAGACGATCGTGGGGATCACCGGCCAGTTGTACGGTGCTCGGCCCACCCTCACCGATGAGGTGCACCGCACGATCACCGAGGTGGGCCACTCGCCGGCACCGATACTCGCAGGCGTCGACTGCTCCTGCTCGGACGGCACTGGGCGTTGTATCCACGTGCTGGCCGTCTATTACGAAATGGCACGACGTGTCGATGACGATCCTCGAATTGCGCTCGATATCCAGGACTTCTTCCGCGTCTCATCGGGTAGCACTCGAGTATCCACCGCGGCATTACCGCAGCGGTGGATCCCGCTCAATACCCTTGATCCGGCCGACTACTTCACGGTGTCGAAGTAGTCGTACTCACACGACATGTATCGAAGGCTGTTGTACGGCTCGGCTGCCAGTCGCGACTGATACGACAACGGAAACCCCAGCGGTTCCAGCTCGTCCATCAACGTCTGCGCCCACAAGTGCGGGTCCTCGGCGAGCCGGGCTGTCACGTACTCGACGAACGGTTCGTACGGATCCGGCAGATGCCGTTTCCGTGCGCCAGGGGTCCGCTCCCCAGCCACGACCACGCTCAGCGTGATCACCGCGGCCACCGCTGTTCAACACGGCCAACTCGAGGACGAACTGGAGGATCTGGAGGGCCTCGCCCGGCGCAGCGAGACGGTGGTGATGCCGGTCTGGCATCAAGGAACGGCAGCGCTGGCGGCACGGCTGGCGGCCCATCCGGGGCCGCGGGTGGTGACGGGCGGCCAGGACGACGGCGCCGGTGTATGCGTTCTGGACTCCTCTTGGGACGGCAGCGCCACCCGCCTGCGGTTGCGGGGCCTGGACGGCGTGGAGGCGGAGCTGCTGATACCGGTGATGGGCTGGCACGAAGCGCGGGATGCGGCGCTCGTGGTCGCTGCCGGGCAGGCACTCGGCGCCAGCATGGCGGATCCCGCGGAAGGCCTGGCCGACTTCGAGGGCATCGTCCGGTCCGTGACGGTTGCCGGCAGGCCGAACGGCATCACGATCGTGGACTCCATCGCCGTCCACCCGGCGGAGCCGGCGTACGACCTGGCCGCCGCACGGCAGTTGACCGGTCACCTCGGCCGGGTGATCGCACTGTACGAGCCCACGGGCCGGCCGGCCACCATCGCCCACGGCCGCGAACTCGGCCGCCGGCTGGCCGTCGCCGACGACGTTGTCCTGCTGCCCGTGTTCGACCCTGCCGGCAACGCCCACCCGGGCTTCGGCGCCGGCACCATCGCCCGCACCGCCGCTCACCACGGCCTGACCGCCGACCGCCTCCGCGTCCTGCACGGACCGCGTTCCGTCCTCAGCCCGGACCTGGAGCAGCACGTCGCGACCCTGGCTTCGCCGGGCGACGTGATCGCCGTCATCGGGACCGGCCACACCACCCACCTCGCCCAGCGCTTGTGGGGCCGGCCAGCCCCGTTTCCACCGGCCGATAACCCCACCGCCCTTCATGGATCCGCAGATGACGCCCACCGCCGCAGCACATCGGCCGGTGCTGACCGACGAGCAGATCCGGTTCCTGCTCCTACACACGGACCTCAGCTTCACGAAGCGGGTCTACGTCCACCCCGACCCGCAGAGGCTCAAGGCCGGCTCGGAGAAGCTGGGCGAGCTGCTCGGCCGACCAAGATCATTACCGGTGTGAGAAGTTGGGAGAGACTGCCCTGGAAACGAGTTAGGGCCCTGCTCCACTTTCGTGAAACAAGGCCCTGACCTGCACCGACGGAGCGAACTCCAGTCGGGACGACAGGATTTGAACCTGCGACCCCTTGACCCCCAGTCAAGTGCGCTACCAAGCTGCGCCACGTCCCGATGCGCTCACTCGCGGTGATCCACGTGATCGCGCGAACAGAACTCTACCCCACCGACGGGGGTGCGCCGTAAAAGGGCGGGGGTGTGCGGGGAGAATCGGTCGCATGGGAGACGCAGGGGCAGCGGCCGAGCAGCCGGCGGGCGGCCGGGACCGGGATGTGGACGGGCGGGCGCGCAGCGCCCGGCCGCGGGACGGCCTGGGGCGGCCGCTTCCGTACGGAGCGGAGGGTGTCGCCCGGCAGCCGGAGGGCGTCGTACGGACCCCGCAGGAGACGGTCGCCGAGGCACAGGCGCTGCTGGACGCGGGCAGGCCCTTCCACGCCCACGAGGTGTTCGAGGATGCCTGGAAGTCGGGGCCCGAGGCGGAGCGGACACTGTGGCGGGGGCTGGCCCAGCTGGCGGTGGGACTCACGCACGCGGCCCGCGGCAACGCCACCGGCGGGGCGCGGCTGCTGCGCCGGGGCGCGGGCGCGGTCGAGGAGTGGTCCGCCGAGCAGGACGAGGCCCGGCCGTACGGGATGGATCTCGCGGGCGTCGTCCGGTGGGCGCGCGAGCTGGCCGGGCGGGTGGACGGCGGACCGGGGCCCGTCGACGCCGCCGCCGAGGCACCCCGGCTCGGCCGCCGACCGACGCCGCCGAGGCCCCCTGCCGCCTCCTGACCGACGCAGTAAAGCCTCCTGTCGGCACCTGACCGACTCCGTCGCGGGCCGTACGGAGGCGATGGACGGGCTGTCGGTGGCATGGGGCAGACTCGGGGCGTGCGAAAGATTCATGTCATCGGTATCGGCGCGGGCGACCCCGAGCAGCTGACCCTGCAGGCCGTCAGGGCGCTGCGCGGCACGGACGTGTTCTTCCTGCTCGGCAAGGGCGAGGTGAAGAGCGATCTGACCCAGCTGCGCCGGGACATCCTGGACGCGCATCTGCCAGAGGGGTCGTACCGGGTGGTGGAGGCCCGCGATCCGGACCGGGACAGAAAGGCGGGCGGGGCGTCGTACTCGCCGGCCGTCGAGGACTGGCGCAGCGCCCGCGCCGGGATCTACGAGCGGCTGATCGCCGACGAACTGGACGAGGACGGCACCGGTGCCTTCCTGGTGTGGGGGGACCCGTCGCTGTACGACAGCACGCTGGGGATCCTGGAGGAGGTGCTGGCCCGGGGCGCGGTGGAGTTCGCGTACGACGTGGTGCCCGGCATCAGCAGCGTCTCCGCGCTGGTCGCCCGGCACCGTACGGGGCTGAACCGGGTCGCCCGGCCGGTGCAGATCACCACCGGGCGGCGGCTGGCCGAGGGCTTTCCGGACGGCGTGGACGACGTGGTCGTCATGCTGGACGCGCACCAGGCCTTCCGGGAGTACGCCGACCAGGACATCGACATCTACTGGGGTGCGTACATCGGCACCCCGGACGAGATCCTCGTGTCCGGCCCGATCGGGGAGGCCGGCCCGCGCATCGAGCGGCTGCGGGCCGAGGCGCGCGAGCGCAAGGGGTGGATCATGGACACGTATCTGCTGCGCCGGAATCCCGAGGAGGCCTGAGCGGCGAGCCCCGGGGGGCGGGGCCGATGGAGGGTGCCCCTACGGGCCGCTGAACCCCAGCCGGTCGAGTACGCCCGCCACGTCCGCCACCGCGGTGACACCGTCGGGAAGCGGGGGCCGTCGTACGACGACCACGGGCAGGGCGAGTTCCCGCGCGGCCGTCAGCTTCGCGGACGTCGCCTCTGCGCCGCTGTCCTTCGTCACCAGGACGTCGATCCGGTGGGCGCGCAGCAGCTCCCTCTCGTCGGCGAGGCCGAACGGGCCGCGTGCGAGGACGACTTCGGCGTCCGGTGGCAGGGGCGGCTCGGGCGGCTCCACCGACCGCACCACGAAGTGCAGGTCCCTCAGGTGGGCGAAGGCCGCGAGGCCGAGGCGGCCGGTGCTGAGGAACACCCTCCGGCCCAGTCGGGGCAGGGTCTCGGCGGCCGCGGTCAGGGAGTCGACGTCGTACCACCGGTCGCCGGGGCCCGGGCGCCAGCCGGGACGGCGCAGGGCGATCGCGGGCACCCGGGTGGCCGTCGCGGCGCGGGCTGCGTTCGCCGTGATCGCCTCGGCGAACGGGTGCGTGGCGTCGACCAGGGCGTCGACGTGGTGCGTGCGCAGCCACTCGGCGAGACCCTCGGCGCCGCCGAAGCCGCCGATCCGCACCTCGCCCTCCAGTGCCCCCGGCCGGCTCACGCGGCCCGCCAGGGAGGTGGTGACCCGGACGCCGGGCCGGGCGGCGAGGTCGGCGGCGAGCCGGCGGGCCTCGGTGGTGCCGCCGAGGATCAGGACGTGCGGGGACATGAGGGTGAGCGTAGGGGATGTCCCGAGGCGCCGGGCTCCGGGCGGTGCTCCTGCCCGTTAGGGTCCGGGCATGGGTTCCGTGGCGTCCGTGCGTGCCGTGCTCATCGACATCGACGGGGTGCTCACCGTGTCCTGGCGGCCGTTGCCGGGCGCGGTGGCGGCCCTGCGGGCGATCCGGGAGGCGGGGCTCGGGGTCGTGCTGGTCACCAACACGACGTCCCGCACCCGGGCGTCGATCGCCGCGACCCTGGTGGACGCGGGCTTCGCGGTGAGCGCCGAGGACATCATGACGGCGCCCGCGGCCACCGCCGCCCATCTGGCCGGCGCCCGCTGCGCCCTGCTGAACAGCGGGGACGTCCGGGAGGACCTGGCGGGCCTCGCCCTGGTCGACGAGGAGGGCGACGGCGCCGGTGCCGTACCGGACGTCGTGCTGCTCGGCGGCGCGGGGCCCGAGTTCGGGTACGCCGCGCTGAACCGGGCCTTCGGGCATCTGCAACGGGGTGCGCGGCTGGTCGCCATGCACCGGAACCTGTACTGGCGTACGGATGCGGGGCTCCAGCTGGACGCGGGGGCGTTCGTCGCCGGGCTGGAGGCGGCCGCCGGCACGAAGGCCGAGGTGACCGGCAAGCCGTCGCGGGCCTTCTTCGAGGCCGCGCTCGCACGGCTGGGCGTCGGTCCGGGCGAGGCGCTGATGATCGGGGACGACATCGAGTCGGACGTGCTCGCGGCGCAGCGGCTCGGCATCACCGGCGTGCTGGTGCGGACCGGCAAGTTCCTGCCCGAGGCGGTCGAGCGGGCGAGCGGCAGCCCGGACCACGTGCTGGACTCCTTCGCCGACCTGCCCGGGCTCTGGGGCTAGCGCACCAGGAGCTGGACGCCGCCCACGACGGTCGCGGCGATCACCAGCTGCTCGAACAGCCGCTGGTTGATCCGGTCCACCGCCCATCGGCCGAACAGCGCACCGGGCACGACGAACACGGCGAGCGCCGCGTCGAGCAGCAGTGAGCGGCCGTCGATCAGGCCGAGTCCGGCGCTGAAGGGCACCTTGGACACGTTCACGATGAGGAAAAAGAACGCCGACGTGCCGAGGAATCCGAGCTTCCGGAAGCCTGCCGAAAGGAGATACATCGACATCACCGGCCCGCCCGCGTTGGCAACCATCGTCGTGAACCCGCCGAGGACGCCGTACGAACGAGCCTTCGCCCGGCCCGCCCGGGTGGTGACCGCGTCCGGCTCGTCGGCCGCCTCGGCCCGGCGCCGCCGCCACAGGGTGATGCCGGCCATCAGCAGCAGGATCGCGCCGATCGAGGTCCGTACGATGCCGTCGTCGGCCCACATCAGGAACAGCGTGCCGGCCACCACGCCGGCCGCCACCGCCGGGAACAGCCGCCACAGCGTGGGCCAGTGGGCGTGCCGCCGGTAGGTGAGCACGGCGAGCACGTCGCCCGCGATCAGGACGGGCAGCAGCACCCCGGTGGAGGCGCGGGCCGGCAGGACGGCCGCGAAGATCGCGAGGCTGACCGTGTTGGCCCCGCTGACGGCGGTCTTGGAGAAGCCGACGAGCAGGGCCGCGAAGGCGAGCGCTGCGAACTCCCAGCCGGTTGTGTGCCAGAGCGTCATCGTGTTCATGCGGGGACCGATGGTATGCCCACGCATCCGGTGGCGTAAGGACCGTCTCGCAGGGCGGTCCTCACGGCCGGTCCGGCGGGCCCGCCGCAGCGGGCGGTCCAGGGGGCACGTCGAGGGCCGGCACACAGGGGCCACGTCGACGGCCGGCACACACGGGCCACGCCGACGGCCGGCACACACGGGCCACGCCGACGGCCGGCACACACGGGCCACGTCGAGGGCCGGCACACACGGGCCACGCCGACGGCCGGCACACACCCGGCACATCGACGTCCGACACACACCCGGCACATCGACGTCCGACACACACCCGGCACATCGACGTCCGCGCGCACCAAGGCCGTCGAGGGCCGGCGCCGGGTGTCTCAGCGGCCCGTGTACTGCGCCCGCAGCTCCCGCTTGAGCACCTTCATGCTCGGCCCGAGCGGCAGGGCGGCCGCGAACTCCACGCGCCGCGGGTACTTGTGCCGGCCCAGGTGTTCCTTGGACCACTCGGTGATGCCGGCGGCGTCCGGGGCGGTGCCCTGCGCTGGTACGACCACGGCGCACACCTCCTCGCCGTGCAGTTCGTCGGGCAGGCCGATCACGGCGACCTGGGCGACGCCGGGGTGACGCATCAGGACCTCCTCGACCTCCCGCGGGTACACGTTGTAGCCGCCGCGGATGATGACGTCCTTCTTGCGGTCGACGATCCTGAGGAAGCCCTCCTCGTCCTTGGTGCCCAGGTCCCCGGTGCGGAACCAGCCGTCGACCACGGCCTCGGCGGTGGCCTCGGGGCGGCCCAGATAGCCGGAGAAGACGTTGTGCCCGCGGATGACGACCTCGCCCAGCTCGCCGGGGGGCAGGAGTTCGACGCGGCCCTCGACCTCGGCGCGGGCGATCTCCACGTCGACGCCCCACAGCGGGTGCCCGATGGTACCGGCCCGGGTGCCGAAGACGGGCTGGTTGACAGTGGCGGTCGGCGACGTCTCGGACAGCCCGTACCCCTCGTGGATCCGCGCGCCGAACGCGGCCTCGAATCGCTCCAGTACGGCCACCGGCAGCGAGGCGCCGCCGGAGATGCACACGCGCAGCTCGGGCAGCGTGCCCGCGTCCGCGGCGGCTGCCGCGAGGGCCACGAACATGGTCGGCACACCGTGGAAGGTGTTCACCTTCTCCTCGGCCATCAGCTCGATGGCGCGGGCCGCGTCGAAACGGGGCAGCAGGACGAGCGTCGCGCCCGCCCGCCAGGTGGAGTTGAGCGACACCGTCTGGCCGAAGGCGTGGAAGAGCGGCAGCGCACCGAGGGCAATGTCGTCGGCGCGGATGTCGTTGGCGTCGAAGGCGTTGACGGTCGCGTTCATGACGAGGTTGAAGTGGGTGAGCACCGCGCCCTTGGGGACGCCCGTCGTCCCGCTCGTGTAGAAGACGACCGCGGGGTCGTCGGCGGCGCGGGTGACGTACGAGGGCAGCGGCTCGGCGTCGGCCGCGAGCCGGTCGGACTCCTCGCCGAGGGTCACGGCGCGGACGCCGAGGGCGTCGGCGGCGGCTCTTCCCGTCCCCGCCTGCGCCGGGTGCACGAGCAGCAGCGTGGCGCCGCTGTCCTGGAGCACGTGCTCGACCTCGGGCGCCGAGAGCAGCAGGTGCACGGGGACGACGACTGCGCCCGCCGCGGCGATCGCGTAGTAGGCGATGGGGAACGCGGCGGTGTTGGGCGCCATCAGGGCGACCCGGTCCCCCGGCCGTACGCCCAGCGCGGTGAGCGCGCCCGCCTGTGCCCTGGCCCGTCGCCACACCTCCTCGAAGGACAGCCGCAGGTCGCCTTCGACAAGTGCCGTCTTCCGGGGGCGGCGCCGGGCGTTCTCGGCGAGGATGGCGGCGACGGACAGGGTTGCCATGCAGTGACGCTCCGTTTCCTTGCTGCGGCTCGGGCTACCGAATCTCCTGGTGGGAGCCCCCGTTGAAGAGCTGTCAGTGCCTCTCGACCAGCACCGCGCTCCCCTGCCCCACTCCCACGCACATGGTCGCAAGGCCCCGCTCCGCGCCGGTGCGCCGCATCCGGTGCAGCAGCGTGGTCAGGATGCGGGCGCCGGAGCAGCCCAGCGGGTGGCCGAGGGCGATCGCGCCGCCGGAGGGGTTCACCAGGTCCGGGTCGATGCCGAGCTGGTCGACGCAGGCCAGGGCCTGGGCGGCGAACGCCTCGTTGAACTCGGCCTCCTGGAGGTCGCCGACCGTCCAGCCGGCCCGGGCCAGTGCCTTGCGGGTGGCGGGGACGGGGCCGATGCCCATCACGTCGGGATGGACGCCCGCCGAGGCGCCGGCGACGTACCGGCCGAGGGACTCCAGGCCCAGTTCGTTCAGGGCCTCCTCGCTGACCAGCAGGAGCCCGGCCGCGCCGTCGTTCATCGGGGATGCGTTGCCCGCCGTGACCGTGCCCCCGGCCCGGAAGACGGGCTTGAGGCGGGCCAGTTTCTCCAGCGAGGTGTCCTCGCGGACGCACTCGTCCTGCCCGACCACGATGCCGTCGGGGGTCTCCACGGGCAGGAGTTCGTCGTCGAAGTGGCCGTTCTTGCGTGCCGCGGCGGCCCGCTGGTGGCTGCGCAGCGCGAACGCGTCCTGCCGGTCCCGGGAGATGCCGTACCGCTCGGCGACCTCCTCGGCCGTCTCGCCCATGGACAGCAGGCCGTGCAGGTCCTTCATGGCCGGGTTGACCAGGCGCCAGCCGAGGCGGGTGTCGTAGGTCTCGATGCGGTGCGGCAGGGCCTCGTCGGGGCGGGGCAGCACGAAGGGGGCGCGGCTCATCGACTCGGAGCCGCCCGCGAGCACGACGTCGGCCTCGCCCGCGGCGATGGTGCGCGCGGCGGTGGTGACCGCTTCGAGGCCGGAGGCGCACAGCCGGTTGACGGTGGCGCCCGGGACGGACTCGGGCAGGCCGGCCAGCAGCGCGGCCATGCGCGCGACGTTGCGGTTGTCCTCGCCGGCCTGGTTGGCGGCGCCCCAGTAGACGTCGTCGATGCGGGCCGGGTCCAGGGCGGGCACGTCGGCCACCAGGTGGCGGATCACGGTCGCCGCCAGATCGTCGGGCCGCAGGGCGGACAGGGCTCCGCGGAGCTTGCCGATGGGGGTGCGGCGGGCGGCCGCGAAGTGGACGGGACGCACGGCTTGGACTCCTGACCGACGACGCTGTGGATCAGCATGGATCTTTGTCTGTTGCGCAGCACCACTTAATTAGCACTGCTAGTTTTGGACTATAGACCTCCGACCGGCTCCCTGGGAAGATCCCCCGGAACCTTCACCCAGGCAGCCGGAGGAGACATGCCCCACGTCCGCGAGCACGTTCTCGACGGCATCGCCGTGCGCGAGTGGCCGCACGCCGAGCCGCACTACCTGGCCCTCGTGGTGCACGGCTACGGCGAGCACGCGGGCCGGTACGACGCACTGGCGGGTCTGCTCACCGAGCACGGAGCGGCCGTGTACGGGCCCGATCACGTCGGGCACGGAAAGTCGGCCGGTGAGCGGGTGGTGATCGAGGACTTCGAGGACGTCGTCACCGACGTGCGCGAGGTGGCGGACCTCGCCCGTGCCGCACACCCCGGCCTCCCCCTCGTCATGGTCGGCCACTCCATGGGCGGACTGATCGCGGCCCGCTACGCCCAGCGCTACGACGGCGAGCTGAGCGCACTGATCCTGTCCGGGCCGGTGATCGGGGCCTGGGAGCTGCCCGGGCGGCTGCTCGCCCTGGACGAGATCCCGGACACCCCGATCAGTCCGGCCGCGCTCTCCCGCGACCCCGCCGTGGGCAGCGCGTACGCCGCCGACCCGCTGGTCTGGCACGGCCCGATGAAACGGCCGACGCTCCAGGCGTTCGTACGGACCCTGGAGTCGGTCGCCGACGGCGGGGACGTCGGACCACTGCCGCTGCTGTGGCTGCACGGGGACGAGGACCGGCTGGTGCCGCTGCCCGGGAGCCGGATCGGGGTGGAGCGGCTCAGCGGCGGCCGACGGGCCGAGCGGATCTTCGCCGGGGCGCGGCACGAGGTGTTCCACGAGACGAACAAGGCGGACGTCTTCGCGGAGGTGATCCGCTTCCTCGACGCCACGCTCCCGGAGCCGACCGGGCAGGCGGGCACCCCTGCGGCGTCGGCCGGCGCCGCGGCGAGGGTGCGGTCGTCCGGCAACTCTGCGCCGGAAAAGAGCTGTTGACCGCGTCCGGGGGCGGCAGGTGACCGAAGGCCGTCTGCACCGTTGCGCATGATCGTGTCAGACTGCTCGCGCGCCCCCGGACGCGCACGGGGGCCAGTCGAGCGGAGGAGCAGCACGTGACGGGGACCCAGTCGGCCGGGCACGAGATCGACACCACCCGGCCGCATCCGGCCAGGGTGTACGACTGGTTCCTCGGCGGCAAGGACAACTACCCCGTGGACGAGCAACTCGGGCGCCGGATCACGGCGATCGACCAGGGTGCCCCGCGGGCGGCACTCGCCAACCGGGCGTTCATGCGCCGGACCACGCGCGTGCTGGCCGCCGAGACGGGCATCCGTCAGTTCCTGGACATCGGCACCGGCATTCCCACCGAGCCCAATCTGCACCAGATCGCGCAGTCGGTCGCCCCGCGGTCGCGGGTCGTCTACGTCGACAACGACCCGATCGTGCTGGCGCACGCGGGCGCCCTGCTGCGGGGCACCCCCGAAGGTGTGACCGAGTACGTCCAGGCCGACGCCCGCGATCCGCACGCCATCCTCGAACAGGCAACGGGGATCCTGGACTTCGACCGCCCCATCGCCCTGTCCCTGATCGCGCTCCTGCACTTCATCGCCGACGAGGACGGCGCCCACGACCTGGTCGCCACGCTGGTCGAGGCGCTGGCCCCGGGCAGCTGCCTGGTGGTGTCGACGATGACGGCCGACTTCGAACCGGAGAACGTGCGCCGGGGCATCGACGCGTACGCCGCCGGCGGGGTGACCCTGGTGGCCCGCTCGCAGGCCGAAGTGGGCGTGTTCTTCAAGGGACTCGGCCTGCTGGAGCCGGGGATCGTGTCGGTGGCCGACTGGCGCCCCGAGAACGCGCCCGACGGGGCCGGACCGATATCCCTGTACGGCGCGGTGGGTCGCAAGCCCACGGCCTGACCCGCCGCACCCCCTGCCGACCGCAACCCTGCCGACCGCAACCCCGGACGGCCCCAGCCCCTGGTGGCCGCAATCCCGGCCGGCCGGGATCGGCCGCAACCCCGGCCGGACGCCGCCGCGGACAGCGGATCGCCCAGCATCCCGGAGGGCGTCCCGGTGAGCCTTGGCCCGGCTTCCCGGTGCACCTCGCCCTCGTGCCGCTCCGCGACCTCCTTCGCCCCCCGCAGGCCGGGGTTCGGCGTGAGCACGCCCGGTCCCGGCCGGGAAGCGGATCTAGGAGCGCTGCAGCGGTATGCCGAGGACCTCGGCGACGGTCCGCAGTACGCCGTTGTCGTTGTTGGACGGGGCGAGGTGGCGGGCCCGGCGGAGGACCTCCGGGTGGGCGTTGGCCATGGCGAAGGACCACTCGGCCGCGTCCAGCATCTCCAGGTCGTTGAGGTAGTCGCCGAACACCATGGTCTGCGCGGGCGTGATGCCCAGCTCGCGCTGGAGCCCGCGCAGCGCGGCGCCCTTGTTGGCGGCGCGGTTCATCACGTCGACCCAGTGCTCGCCCGAGACGACGACCTGGTGGGTGGCGGCGAACGCCTCGAGGGCCGGCGCGGTGGTCTGCTCGGCGGGCCCGAAGTCGAACAGTGCCACCTTGATCAGGTCGTCCTCGACCGCGGTGACGTCCTCGACGATCCGGTGCTCCACGTAGTACTTGCGGACCTCGGCGAGGAACGGCTCGTCGGTCCGCTCGACGTACGCCGACCGCTTGCCGCAGACCACGGCGCCCACGTCGACGCCGTCCGCGCGCAGCCGCCGTACCGTCCGGGCGAGGTCCGCGGCGACGGAGCGCTCCAGCGGCTCGGAACTCAGCTCCACGCCGTCGCGGACCACATACGTCCCGTTCTCCGCGATGAACACCATGCCCTCGGCGACCTCGGCGAACTGCCGGGCCAGGGTGGTGTACTGGCGGCCGCTGGCCGGGCTGAACAGCACTCCGCGGCGGCGCAGTTCGGCGAGCATGGGCCACAGGCCGTCGGGGATCCGCTTGGCGTCGTCCAGCAGGGTGCCGTCCATGTCGGTGACGACGAGCCGGATGCCGGCGGAACCGGCGATCGGGCCGGGGGTTTCGAGCAGGGACGCGGGCGTGGCGGGCATGTCCTTCTTCCGGTCGGGAACGGGACACCGGGGGGCCGGTGGGAACCAGGGGTCCAGTGTTCCTCATGCGCCCGGACGCCTCGGAGGACGCCCGCGCCCACACGCTGCGCCGTTCCCGGGACAGCGCGATCAGACGGCGGCAGAATGACCTGCGGACGAAAGCACGGGAGAAGGGCGGCGACGTGAGCGAGGGCCAATCCCCGACGGCCGGGCCTGCGAGGCTGAACACCTCCGTGGCGCACAACGCGCGGGTCTGGAACTACTGGATCGGCGGCAAGGACCACTACGAGGTCGACCAGCGGGTCGGCGAGCACGTCGCCGGGATGTTCCCGGTGATCCGGACCGTGGCCCGCGCGGACCGGGACTTCCTGGGCCGGGCGGTGCGCTTCCTGGCCGCGGAGCGCGGGACGCGGCAGTTCCTCGACATCGGCACCGGCCTGCCGACCGTGGACAACACCCACGAAATAGCGCAGCGGATCGCGCCCGAATCACGGATCGTGTACGTCGACAACGACCCGATCGTGCTCGTGCACGCCCGTTCGCTGCTCACCAGCTCCCCGGAGGGCGTCACCGACTACATCGACGCCGACGTGCACGACCCCGACGCCATCGTCGGACGCGCCGCCGAGACCCTCGACATGGACCGGCCGGTCGCGGTGATGATGCTGGGCATCCTCAACTTCGTCCTGGACACCGGGCAGGCCCGGGACGTCGTGCGCCGGATCATGGCGGCGATGCCCTCCGGCAGCCACCTGGTGCTCACCCACCCGACCTTCGACGCCGACGTGGGCGGCGAGGGAAACATCGCCGCGATGGAGTTCTGGAACGCCAACGCCACTCCGCCGATCACCGCTCGGGGCCGCGCCGAGATCGCCGCGTTCCTCGACGGTCTGGAGCCGGTCGAGCCGGGGCTGGTGCCGTGCTCGCAGTGGCGCGCCGAGCCGGATGCCGCCGTGGTACCGCAGTACGGCGCGGTGGCCGTGAAACCCTGACCCCGCCCCCGCGGGCCCGACCCCGGCCCGGGCCGGGGGCCGAGCCCGTCGAGGAGGATGCATGACCACCCTTGCCGACCCCGTGCCCGGCGGGCGCCCCGGCGACCTGAGCCGGGTCGCCGCCCTCACCGTGGACCTGGCCGCCCAGGGGGTGCACGGGATCGTCCTGGCGTACGTCGACACGGCGGGCATCGGCCGGGTCAAGACGATTCCCACGGCCCGGCTGGAGGCGGCCGTGACCCGGGGGGTCGGCATGTCGCCGGTGTTCGACACCTTCCTGGCCGACGACTCGATCGTCACCACCGACGTCCTCGGCTCCCCCGACGGCGACCTCAGGCTCTACCCCGACCTCGACCAGCTGGTGGTGCTGGCCGGGCAGCCCGGCTGGGCATGGGCGCCCGTGGACCGGATCACCCAGGAGGGCGAGCGGCACCCCGGCTGCGCCCGGACCTTTCTGCGCCGGATCGTCTCGGACGCCGCCGAACGGCGCGGCCTCGCCTTCAAGGCGGCCGTCGAGGTCGAGTGGTCCATCGGGCTCGGCGCGCCGCCCCGCGAGGAATTCGTCCCGGCGGTGTCCGGCCCCGCGTACGGCGCGATCCGGCAGGTGGAGCTGAGCGACTACACCGCCGACCTGCTGGCGGCGTTCGCGGCGCAGGGCGTGGACGTCGACCAGATCCATCCCGAGTACGCGGCCGGCCAGTTCGAGGTCTCGGTCGGCGCGCTCGACCCGGTGGCGGCGGCCGACCGGAGCGTGCTGGTGCGGCAGACGATCCGTGCGGTGGCGCAGCGGCACCAGCTGCGGGTCTCCTTCGCGCCCGCGTACCTGGCCGAGGGCGTCGGCAACGGCGGCCATCTGCACCTGTCCTGCTGGCGCGACGGGGTGAACCTGCACGCCGGCGGGGAGGGCCGCTACGGCATGACGGCCGCGGCGGAGTCGTTCGCCGCCGGGGTGCTCGCCCGGATGCCCGCGCTGACGGCGGTGACCGCGCCGAGCCCGGCCAGCTATCTGCGGCTCAGACCCTCGCAGTGGGCGGGCGTGTTCACCGCCTGGGGCCGGGAGACCCGCGAGGCCGCACTGCGCATCGTCACCGGCACCGCCGGCCGTCAGGACGAGGACGCGAACCTGGAGGTCAAACCGGTCGACCTGGCCGCCAACCCGTATCTCGCACTCGGCTGCGTGATCGCCGCGGGGCTGGACGGGATGTCGGCGTCCCGGACGCTGCCGCGGGAGATCACCGGCGACCCGGCCCGGTACGGCCCGGACGAGGCCGCCGCCCTCGGGGTGGAGCGCCTGCCCGTCTCGCTGCCCGAGGCCGTCGAGAGATTCCGGGCCGACCCGGTACTGCGGGCCGCGCTGGGCCCGGTCCTGGCGGACGCGGTGACCGCCGTACGTCTCGGGGAGGCCGCGGCCGTCGACGGGCTGGACGACGCGCAGGTGGCCGCCGCCTACCGGTGGACGTACTGACGTGCCCGCCCCCGGCCCGGTCCACGAGGCGCTCGCCGCGCTGCCGCTGGTCGACCACCACTGCCACGGCGCCGTGACGGCCGACCTCGCGCCCGGGCAGTTCGAGTCGCTGATCACCGAGGGCGAGGCCTGGCCCGGCGTGTCGCCCTTCGACAGCCCGGTCGGCGTGGCCGTGCGCCGCCACTGCGCGCCCCTGCTGGACCTGCCCCGCCACGCCCCTCCCGCCGACTACCTCGCCCGCCGCTCGGCCCTCGGCTGGCGCGAGGTCAACCGGCGCTTCCTGGCCGCCGCGGGAGCCGAGGTCTTCTGCGTCGACACCGGCTACGCCCCGCACCCCGTCACCTCCCCGGCCGAGCTGGCCGAGGCCTCCGGCGGCGCCGCCCACGAGGTCGTACGGCTGGAGCAGATCGCCGAGGAGGTGGCCGCCCGGGGCGGGTCGGCGGGCGCGTACGCGACCGGGTTCCAAACGGCCGCCGAGCAGGCCGTACGGCGCCCGGGCGTGGTCGCGGTCAAGTCGGTGGCCGCCTACCGCACCGGCTTCGCCCTCGCCCCCGAGCGCCCCACGGACGCGGAGGTGGCCCGGGCGGCCGGGCAGTGGTTCGCGGCCGGCGGACGCCTGAGCGACCCGGTCCTGGTCCGGCACCTGCTGTGGACGGCCGTCGACCTGGGCCTTCCCCTCCAGCTGCACACCGGGTTCGGCGACGCCGACCTGCGGCTGCACCGCGCCGATCCCGCCCTGCTCACCGACTGGCTGCACCTGACGGCCGGGGCCATACCGGTCCTGCTGCTGCACTGCTGGCCGTACCAGCGTCAGGCGGCCTACCTGGCCGCGGTGTTCGAGCAGGTGTACCTGGACGTCGGCCTGGCCCTGCACTACACCGGTCCGGCCCGCTCCCGGGCGGTGCTGGAGGAGGCGCTGGAGATCACCCCGTTCCGCAAACTGCTGTACAGCTCCGACGCCTATGGTGTGGCCGAGTTCCACCACCTGGGCGCGGTGTCCTTCCGGCAGGGGCTGGCCGAAATGCTGCAAGCCCGGGTGGACGCCGACGAGTTGAGCCTGACCGATGCCCTGCGCATCGCGGCCTGGACGGGCCGTGACAACGCCCGCCGACTGTACGGACTGCCCGCAATCGATCCGGCCCGCGACTGAGCGGATGCCCCACTCGGAAAGTATGATCAAGCAATGGCTGACATGACCGAAACCACTCCCGGCTGGCTGACCACGGACGAGCTGGAAATGGCCAGGGCCCGGATGCCGATCCTGTACGTCGAGGCGGTGCCCGTGCGCGTGGACGACAGCGGCGAAGTCACGAGCATCGGACTGCTGCTGCGCATCGGCCCGGACGGAACGGTCAGCCGGACCCTGGTCTCCGGCCGCGTCCTGCACCACGAGCGGGTCCGTGACGCCCTTCTGCGCCACCTGGAGAAGGACCTCGGCCCGGTCGCGCTGCCCCGGGTGCCGGCCTCCCTGCAGCCGTTCACCGTCGCGGAGTACTTCCCGACGGCCGGGATCACGCCGTACCACGACCCGCGCCAGCACGCCGTGTCCCTCGCCTACGTCGTCCCGGTGACCGGCGACTGCCGACCCCGGCAGGACGCGCTGGACCTGGTGTGGTTCAGCCCGCAGGAGGCCGCCTCCGAGGCCGTGCACAGCGAGATGCCGGGCGGGCACGGCGTATTGCTCAAGCAGGCGCTCGCGCACGTGGGCGTCGTGTCCTGAGGTGGTGTCCTGACGTCGTGTCCTGACGCCCCGGCGAGGCCGGTGCGGCCGGCGGTCCAACCGATCTTCATACCCACCGCATCCCGCCTGTGACCAGGGTTTTCTCCACGGCGTTCAGGTTCTGTTCAGGCTCGCCGCGACGCGTGGCAACACCTGCACCCGAAGCCCCAAAACAATGGCAAAGGGGGCTGGGGAACAGACAGTTGACCGTGCGAGGGTGCGGGTCATGAGCACAGAGCACGTCCTCGATCAGCGGCCCCTCGGCAACGGCCGCGCCCTCCTCGCGGAGGGCGCGAACAAGGTGCCCGAGGTGACCGTCTACTTCTGGATCATCAAGGTCCTCACCACCGGCATGGGCGAGACCGCGTCCGACTTCCTGGCGCACCGGCTCGGCCCCGTCCCGGCGGTCGGCCTCGGGGGTCTCGCGTTCGCTGCCTCGCTCGTGCTCCAGTTCGCCGTCCGCCGTTACGTGGCCTGGGTCTACTGGACGGCGATCGTCATGGTCAGCGTGTTCGGCACGATGGCCGCCGACATCCTGCACGTGGGCCTCGGCGTCCCCTACACCCTCTCGACGCCGCTGTTCATGGTCGCCCTGGCCGCCGTCTTCGCCCTCTGGTACGCCAGCGAGCGGACCCTGTCGATCCACAGCATCCGCACCCGCCGCCGCGAGGCGTTCTACTGGGCGGCCGTCCTCGCCACGTTCGCCCTCGGCACCGCCGCGGGCGACCTCACCGCGACGATCGGCCTCGGCTATCTCGGCTCGGTCGTCCTGTTCGCCGTCGCGATCTGCGTCCCCGCCCTCGCCCACCGGGCGGGCACCCTCGGCGCGGTGACCGCCTTCTGGACGGCGTACGTCATCACCCGCCCCCTCGGCGCCTCGACCGCCGACTGGATGGCCCTGCCGACGTCCCGCGGCGGCCTGGACTGGGGCCTGGGCCCGGTCACCCTGTCCTGGACGGTGGCGATCCTGGGGTTCGTCGCCTACCTGGGAGTGTCGCGGCGGGACGCCGGGACCGCGTAGGACATCCATCGGCCAGGTGCCCTCCGAGGTGCAGTTCTTGCGTCATCGGGCGGTCCTGACGAAACAAGGAACGGTGATTTTGTGCCAGGTCGGGGCGTCCCCGACCATGGCCTCGCCCCGGTGATCCCGGGAACATCAGTTTGATGAGAGGCGCACCACCCCATGCACGTCACCGGGACCGCCCCGCAACCGGCTCCCACCCCGCCGGAAACCCGTACGGTTTCCCCCGAGGACCCCCAGGGCGGCACCGGCCGGCACACCCGCGGCTTCGGACTGCCCGTCGCCACCGCCCTGGTCATGGGCAACATCATCGGCGGCGGCATCTTCCTGCTCCCGGCCTCCGTCGCCCCCTACGGCACGGTCAGCCTGGTCGCCTTCGGCGTCCTGACCGTCGGCGCCATCGCCCTCGCCCTGGTCTTCGGCCGCCTCGCCGAGCGCGATCCGCGCACCGGCGGGCCCTACCTCTACGCCCGCGAGGCCTTCGGGGACTTCGCCGGCTTCCTCGCCGCCTGGGCGTACTGGATCACCACCTGGGTATCGAACGCGGCCCTCGCGGTCGCCGCCGTCGGCTACCTCGACGTGCTCGTCCCGGTGGGTGACCACCGCTGGAGTGCCTGTCTGGCCGCGCTGACGCTGCAGTGGCTGCCCGCGCTCGCCAACTTCGCGGGCACCCGCTACGTGGGCGCCGTCCAGCTGGTGTCCACCGTGCTGAAGTTCGTCCCGCTGCTGCTCGTCGCGGTCGGCGGGCTGTTCTTCTTCGACCCGGCGAAGCTCGGGCCGTTCAACGCCGGCGGCGGCAGCGCGGTCGGCGCGGTGTCCGCCTCCGCCGCCCTGCTGCTCTTCTCCTACCTCGGCGTGGAGTCCGCCGCCGTCAGCGCGGGCGAGGTCAGGAACGCCCGCCGCAACGTGGGGCGCGCCACCGTCATCGGCACCGTCGGCGCGGCGTTCGTGTACCTGCTGGGCACGCTGTCCGTCTTCGGTACGGTCCCGCACGACCGCCTGGTGACCTCCACCGCGCCCTTCTCGGACGCCGTGAACACCATGTTCGGTGGCAGCTGGGGCGGCTGGGCCGTCGCCCTGGCCGCGCTCGTGTCGATGACCGGCTGCCTCAACGGCTGGACGCTGCTGAGCGCCCAGACTCCCTACGCCGCGGCCCGGGACGGTCTGTTCCCCGCCGCGTTCGCCCGTCGCCGCCGGGGCGTGCCCACCGTCGGGGTCGGCGTCACGGTCGTCCTCGCCTCGCTGCTCACCCTCTACAACTACGTGTCGGGCTCGGCGAAGGTCTTCGACGTCCTGGTCCTCGTCACCACGTTCACCGCGACCGTGCCGTACCTGCTGGCCACCGCCGCACAGGTCTTCCACCTCGTCTCCGGCCGGGGCCGGACGGTCGACCGGGCCCGCCTCGCACGGGACGCCGTGATCACCGCAGTGGCGACCGCGTTCTCCCTCTGGCTCGTCGCGGGCGCCGGATACGCGGCGGTCTACCAGGGCGTGCTGTTCCTGTTCGTGGGGATCATCGTGTACGCGGTGATGGCGGCGCGGCGGCAGCGGCACGGTGCGTGGATCGACACATAGGTGTCTAACCTGATTTGTACCAAGCTGTGGTCTCGAATCGACCGGGACCGCGCCAGGAGGCCGGAATGTGATGGCGGGAGACAAGGCAGGGAGTCGGCAGCGCCGGCAGCAGCTTCCCGACCTGCACGCACGCCTCCGCTCCGAGCTGGGCCGGATCGACGAACAACTGCGCGCCCTGGTGTCCTCCATCGACCGGCTGCAGGGCCTGCTGGACGCGGTCGTGGCCATCAGCCGTGAGGTGGAGCTGCCCGCGGTGCTGCACCGGATCGTGACCACCGCCATGGACCTGGTGGGCGCCCGCTACGGGGCGCTCGGCGTGCTCAACGAGACCGGAGAGCGCCTGGAGAAGTTCATCACGGCCGGCCTGTCCGAGCAGGAGCGCCTCGATCTGGCCGAGACCGGCCTGCCGCGCGGCCTGGGAGTCCTCGGGCACCTGATCCACCACCCCGAACCCCTGCGGGTCGACGACATCCCGGCCCACCCTTCCTCCGCCGGCTTCCCGCCCGGCCACCCGCACCTGCGCACCCTGCTCGGTGTCGCCATCAGCGTGCGCGGCGAGATCTACGGCGACCTCTACCTCGCCGAGCGAAACGACGGACGGCCCTTCGACGCACAGGACGAGAACGTCGTCGTCGCTCTGGCCAGCGCGGCCGGCATCGCGATCGAGAACGTCCGCCTGTTCGAACGGGTACGGGTCGGAGCCGAGCAGTTCCAGCGGCTCCTGCTGCCCACGCTGCCCGACCTGCAGCCGTTCACCGCCGCCACCATCTACCGGCCTGCCGCCCAGCCCAGCCAGCTCGGCGGGGACTGGTACGACGCCGTCCGCCTGCCCGACAACGCCGTGGCGGTCGTGATCGGTGACGTCGTCGGCCACGATCTGCACGCCGCGGCCGCCATGGCCTCCACCCGCAACATGCTGCGCGCTCTGCTGTTCGACCAGAGCAGTCCGCCCGGCGCGATCCTGGCCCAGCTCGACCGGACCCTGGAGGCCCTGACGAACAACCCCGTCACGACCACCACGCTGGCCCGCATCGAACCGGAGGGAGCGGGCTGGCGGCTGCGCTGGAGCACCGCGGGCCACGTCCCGCCCCTGGTGATCACCCACGAGCGCCGGGTGGAGTACCTGCTCGCCGAGCCCGGGCTGCCGCTCGGCGTCGACACCGCGCAGCCTCGGCCGGACCACTCCCGCCTCCTCCCCCCGGCCGCGACCGTGGTCTTCTTCACCGACGGGTTGATCGAGCATCCCGACCGCCCCATCGACGAGAGTCTGAGCGAACTCGCCCGGCTCGCCGCGGCGCATGCCGCCCTGCCCCTGCCGGAGTTCGTCCGGGCACTGGCCGACCACCACCCGAGCGACGGTCACGACGACATGGCCATCGTCGCCCTGCGCACCCCGCCCGCCTGACCTCCGGGGCTCCCGCTGCGGGGGCGTCGCCTGCGCGGCCCCACGGTGGCGTGGAGGATCCGGGAGATCCGGCGGATGATGAGTTCCGGGGCGGTGACGACACGGAGGTCGCCCGATGGCTGTCGTGCGGCGTGAACGGCTCCGGCACGGTGGCCGGGTCGCCCTGGAGATGGGCGCTCTCGCCGCGCTGTACTTCGGGTCGGCCAAGCTGGGGCTGATCCAGGAGCTGGTGCGCCACCAGGTCACGCCCCTGTGGCCGCCGAGCGGCATCGCGGTGGCGGGTCTGCTCATCCTGGGCCTGCGGGTCTGGCCCGGGATCGCACTCGGCGCGTTCCTGGTCAACGTCTCGTTGGGGCCATCGCCTCTGGCCGTGCTCGCGATCATGGCGGGAAACACCCTCGCGCCCGTCTGCTCCTACGCACTGCTCCGCCGCGCGGGGTTCCGCAATGAACTGGACCGCTTCCGGGACGCGCTCGCACTGATCTTTCTCGGCGCGTTCACCGGGATGCTGATCAGCTCGACGGTAGGCACCGCGACCCTGGTCCTCTCGGGTGTGCAGAGCGCCGGCGACTTCTGGCGGACGTGGTCGGTCTGGTGGACCGGCGACGCGATGGGCGTCCTGGTGGTCGCGCCCTTCCTTCTCGTCCTGCGCTCGGCACGCCGGCCGAGGGGCGTGCCGTCCTCCCGGTGGGTGGAGGCGCTGCTGCTTGTGGCGGCCACCCTCGGTGTCGGCGTCCTCGAAGCCACGGACGCCCCACTGCTGTTCCTCGGCTTCCCGCTGCTGATCTGGGCGGCCTTCCGCTTCCAGCTGGCCGGGGCCGCCCCCTGCGCGCTGGCCGTGTCCCTCTTCGCGATCATCGCCGCCGCCCATAGATCAGGCCCGTTCGCCGGCCACGACCTGCTCATCACCATGATCACTCTGCAGGCGTTCAACGGATCCGCCGCACTGACCGCGCTGCTGCTGTCGGCAGTCGTCAGCGAGCGCAACGAGAACCAGCGGGAGATCGCGCGAGCCTGCGGACAACTCGCCGGGATGGTGGCCAAGATCGCCGCCGGCGACCACCGCCTGCTGCTCGACTGCACGGAGGACGAGGAGGAAGGGAAGGGAGAGCTGCCGGCGGGAGACCCTCGGACACAGCAAAGGCCGCCTCCTCAGTCCTGAGAAGACGGCCTCCGACCGGCTGCAAAGCTGGTCGGGACGACAGGATTTGAACCTGCGACCCCTTGACCCCCAGTCAAGTGCGCTACCAAGCTGCGCCACGTCCCGGTGCCGTTTGACCTGGGGTTTCCCTGGTCGAAACGCGCAGGGAAACTCTACCGCACTCGGGTCGGTGGTCGCGCATCCGTTTCCGGGTTGACCTCGAGTTTGGTTGAGGTTGCACGATCCTCGGTATGACGATCACTGCGGACGACAGCCGTTTGTACGGCTACGAGGACCTGCCCCGGCTGATGGGGCTCATGACGGGCGACGAGAAGCACGGTCCGGCGGCCACCTCCACGCTCGACGTCCTGTGGGTGCTGTACGACCGGGTGCTCAGGGCCACGCCGGACGCCGGGGAGGACCCCGCCCGGGACCGGTTCCTGCTGAGCAAGGGGCACGGGCCGATGGCGTACTACGCGGTGCTGGCCGCGAAGGGTTTCGTGCCGGTCGAGTGGCTGCCGGACTTCGGGGCGTACGACTCCCCGCTCGGGCACCATCCCGACCGGGTGCTGGTGCCGGGAGCCGAGATCGGCAGCGGGTCGCTCGGGCACGGGCTGCCGATCGGTGTGGGCACCGCGCTGGGGCTGCATGCACAGGGCCTGCACGAGCCGGCCGTCTGGGTGCTGATCGGGGACGCCGAGCTGGACGAGGGCAGCAACCACGAGGCGATCGCCTTCGCCGGGCCCGCCGGGCTCGACCGGCTGCACACCGTCGTGATCGACAACTCCTCCGCCAGCCACGCCCGGCCCGGCGGGATCGCCGCACGGTTCGGGGCCGCCGGCTGGTCGGCGGTGACCGTCGACGGGCGTGACCACGAGGCGCTGCACGCCGCGTTCACGGCCCCGCATCCGGGACGTCCACACGTGGTCGTCGCCCGTGTCGAGCCGAAGAACGCCT
Source organism: Streptomyces sp. NPDC020362 (assembly GCF_040642095.1). Lineage (NCBI taxonomy): Bacteria > Bacillati > Actinomycetota > Actinomycetes > Kitasatosporales > Streptomycetaceae > Streptomyces > Streptomyces sp. NPDC020362. The sequence goes on along the minus strand of NZ_JBFAET010000065.1, from coordinate 18,322 downwards.
GATCCCTCTCGTCCGTCCCGCGCGACATCTCCGTAGAAAGGCCCAACCTCATGGACACCATGCGTGACCGTTTCGCCCCCGTCGTCTCCCGGCTGCTGGACGAGGATCCCCGTGTCGCGGTGGTCCTCGCCGAGATCGGCAAGGACGGCTTCGCCGAGGCCGCACGGCGCCATCCGAAGCGGGTGATCAACGTCGGCATCCGCGAGCAGCTCCTGGTCGGGGCGGCGGCCGGGCTTGCACTCACCGGGCTCAGGCCCGTCGTGCACACCTTCGCCAGCTTCCTGGTGGAACGGCCCTTCGAGCAGGTCAAACTGGACCTCGGGCACCAGGATGCCGGGGCGGTGCTGGTGAGCGCGGCCGCCTCCTTCGACTGGCCGGCCGGCGGCTACACGCACATGGCGCCCGGCGACGTGGCGCTGCTCGACACCCTGGACGGCTGGACCGTGCACGTGCCCGGGCATCCCGACGAGGCCGAGGCGCTGCTGCGGCGTGCGGTCGCCGCGGGGGACGACAAGGTGTACGTCCGGCTCTCCGTGCAGGCCAACCGGCAGGGGCGGGCGGTCGACGGGGAGCGCTTCCTGACGGTCCGCGAGGGGCGCCGCGGTGTGGTCGTCGCGGTCGGTCCCGTGCTGGACGCCGTGCTCACCGCCACGGAGGGGCTGGACGTGACCGTGCTGTACGCGACGACCGTACGACCCTTCGACGCGGTGACGCTGCGCCGGGCCGTGGAGGCGGCGGGCACCGATGTCGTGCTGGTGGAGCCGTACCTCGCGGGGACGTCGACGACGGCCGTGAGCGAGGCGCTGGCCGATGTGCCGCACCGGGTGCTGGGGCTCGGCGTCGGACGCCGCGAGCTGCGGCGCTACGGCACGATCGAGGAGCACGTCGCCGCACACGGGCTCGACGCGGGGAGCCTGCGGGAGCGGATCGGCCGGTTCGCGGGTGCGGGGCGGACAGCCGTGCGGGCGTGACTGCGCGCGGACACGGCACGGGGGCGATGCGGGGGCGGCGGGGGGGCGGCGCGGGGGCGGCTGCGGAAGTGGACCAGTGCACTGCCCTCCCGGTCCCTGCCCTCGGCGCCCCCGCCGCGCGGGATCGTGCCACGCGGCCCCGGCCGGTGCCGAGGGATCTTCAGCGGCCGCCGGGCAGGCCCAACTCCGGGTAGGCGTCGAGGAGCCGGGGCGGAGCGGCCTGGCGCCAGGAGTCGGCGAGGATGTCCCGCAGTTCGTCCTCGCCGTCCAGGGCGGCGAGTCTCGCTCTCACCCAGGCGAACTGGGCCTCGTGGTCGGCGATCCAGAACTTCTCCGGCTCGGCCATGACCAGCTCGTCGCGCTCCTCCTTGGGGCAGCGCACGGCGATGGACGTCTCGTCCTCCGGGAGTGTGGCGAACATCTTCCCGGCCACCCGGAACGTGGGCATGCTCCAGGCGATCTTCTCCGTGGTGTCCGGCAGGGACAGGGCGATACGGCGTACGTCTTCGGCATCCGGCATGCCACGCACGGTAACCCGTGCCACTGACAGTCACCCGGTCGGCGGGTCCGCCCGCCGGTAGTGCGGGGTCGTCGGGCGCAGGTCGCCGGACCGGCCCGCCGAGGAGACCGGCGGGCTACGGCAGTCTCACGCCCGCGCCGCCTCACCCAGTGCGGCCAGCACCGGGCGGATCAGAGGGTGCCCCTCGGCTCCTCGTCGTATGGCCGCGAAGACACGGCGGGTCGGGGCCACGCCGTCGACGGGGCGGACGACCACCCCCGTGAGGTCCATGCCGCGCAGGGCCGAGCGCGGTACGAGAGCCACGCCCGCGTCGGCCGAGGCCAGGGCGACCACGGCACGGAAGTCGTCGGAGGAGTGCTCGAAGCGGGGCTGGAACCCGGCGCTCTCGCAGGACAGGACGACCACGTCGTGACAGGGGTTGCCGGGGTACGGGCCGATCCACGGGTCCTTGGCCAGTTCGGCGAGGGGGACCTCGGGGCCGTCGGCGAGGCGGTGGCCGACCGGGACGACCGCGTCGAAGGGCTCGGCGTACAGGGGCACGTAGGTGAGCCGGGGGTCGTCGGCGGGCGGGGCGCCCCGGTACTCGACGGCGACGGCCACGTCCACCTGCCGGTCCAGGACCATGGGCAGGCTCGCGTCGCCCTCGGCGTCCTGGACGCGCAGCCGGATGCCGGGCGCGGTGGAGGCGAGCCTGGCCACCGCGGGCGCCACCACCTGGGCGATGCCCGTCGCGAAGGCGGCCACGGTGACCGTACCGGCCTCCCCCGAACTGTAGGCGGCCAGCTCCGCCTCGGCCCGCTCCAGCTGGGCGAGGACCGCGTTGGTGTGGCTGAGCAGGATCTCGCCCGCCGCGGTGAGCCGTACGCCCTTGGCGCTGCGCTCGACCAGGCGGTGACCGGTCTCCTGCTCCAGGGCCGTCAGCTGCTGGGAGACGGCGGAGGGGGTGAGATAGAGCGCGGCGGCTGCCGCGGTGACCGTGCGGTGGTCCGCCACCGCACGGAGGATGTGGAGCCGCCGTGCCTCGATCATGCCGTCAATTATCCCAAGGTGCCGGCGCCGGATGTCCCCAGGTGCCGGCACCGCTCAGGCGGCCAGCTCCGCACGCGCCGCGACGAAGGCGTCGACCGCGCGGTTCACGTCGTCGGTGGAGTGCGCGGCGGACAGCTGGACCCGGATGCGGGCCTGGCCGGTCGGGACGACCGGGTAGGAGAAGCCGATCACGTACACACCCCGCGCCAGCAGCAGCTCCGCCATGCGGGCCGCCTCGGCGGCGTCACCGATCATGACGGGTGCGATGGCGTGGTCGCCGGGAAGGACGTCGAAGCCCTCCTCGGTCATCCGGCGGCGGAACAGCGCCGTGTTCTCGGTGAGGCGGACGCGCAGGTCGTCGGCGGACTCCAGCAGGTCGAGGACCTTCAGGGAGGCCGCGGCGATCACCGGGGCGAGCGTGTTGGAGAACAGGTACGGACGGGAGCGCTGGCGCAGCAGGGCGACGATCTCCGCGCGTGCGGCGACATAGCCGCCGGAGGCGCCGCCGAGGGCCTTGCCGAGGGTGCCGGTGATGATGTCGACGCGGTCCATGACGCCGTGCAGCTCGGGGGTGCCGCGGCCGGTCGGGCCGACGAAGCCGACGGCGTGCGAGTCGTCGACCATGACCATGGCGTCGTAGCGGTCGGCGAGGTCGCAGATCTCGGCGAGCGGGGCGACGTAACCGTCCATGGAGAAGACGCCGTCGGTGACGACCAGCTTGCGCCGTGCGCCGCCCTCCGTCGCCTCCTTGAGCTTGGCCTCCAGGTCCGCGAGGTCGCGGTTGGCGTAGCGGAACCGGCGGGCCTTGGACAGGCGGATGCCGTCGATGATGGAGGCGTGGTTGAGGGCGTCGGAGATGATCGCGTCCTCCTCGCCGAGCAGGGTCTCGAAGACACCGCCGTTGGCGTCGAAGCAGGAGGAGTACAGGATCGTGTCCTCCTGGCCGAGGAACGCGGACAGCCGCGCCTCCAGCTGCTTGTGCACCTCCTGGGTACCGCAGATGAAGCGCACGGAGGCCATGCCGTAGCCCCACCGGTCCAGGGCGTCGTGGGCGGCGGCGACGACCTCGGGGTGGTCGGCGAGACCGAGGTAGTTGTTGGCGCAGAAGTTGAGGACCTCGCCGGGGCGGCCGCCGGCGGTGACGTTGACGGTCGCGGACTGCGGGGTGTCGATGACGCGCTCGGGCTTGTGCAGGCCGGCGGCGCGGATCTCCTCCAGGGTGGCGCGCAGGTCGTCACGAACAGAGGTGAACATCAGGGGACTCCATCAAGTACGAGGGCGAGTGAGCCGAAGGGGCGCGCGGGTGGCGAGCGGGCGGGCGCACGGAGGCCCGAAGGGCCGAGCACGGTCGATCGCTCGCCGCCGGCCGGGCGCCCCGGAGGTGAACCGAGCCGGGATCAAGCGGTCCAGTCGAGGATGATCTTGCCGCCGGTGCCGCTGGCCGCGTCGGCGAAGGCCGCCTCGAAGTCGCGGTAGTCGTACCGGCCGGTGATCACGGGGGCGAGGTCCAGGCCGCCCTCCAGCAGCACCGACATCGCGTACCAGGTCTCGAACATCTCGCGGCCGTAGATGCCCTTGATGGTGATCATCGAGGTGACGATCCGGGACCAGTCGACCGGGAACTCCTCGGCGGGCAGGCCGAGCATGGCGATCCGGCCGCCGTGCGTCATGTTGGCGATCATCTCCCGCATGGCCTCGGGGCGGCCGGACATCTCCAGGCCGATGTCGAAGCCCTCGCGCAGCCCCAGTTCCCGCTGCCCGTCGGCGATCGTGGACCGGGAGACGTTCAGGGCGAGGCTCGCGCCGATCTTGCGGGCGAGCTCCAGGCGCTCCTCGCTGACGTCGGTGACGACGACGTTGCGGGCGCCGGCGTGGCGGGCCACCGCGGCGGCCATCAGGCCGATCGGGCCGGCGCCGGTGATCAGGACGTCCTCGCCGACCAGCGGGAAGGAGAGCGCGGTGTGCACGGCGTTGCCGAACGGGTCGAAGATCGCGGCAACGTCGAGGTCGACCGGGACCCGGTGCACCCAGACGTTGGACGCGGGCAGCGCGACGTACTCGGCGAACGCGCCGTCCCGGCCGACGCCGAGGCCGATGGTTGCACGGCACAGGTGGCGGCGGCCGGCCAGACAGTTGCGGCACTTGCCGCACACCAGGTGGCCCTCGCCGCTGACCCGGTCGCCGACCCGGATCTCGGTGACGTCGCGACCGGTCTCCACGACCTGCCCGACGAACTCGTGCCCGAGCACGAGCGGAGTGCTGATGGCCTGCTGCGCCCAGCCGTCCCAGGACCGGATGTGCAGGTCGGTGCCGCAGATACCGGTCCGCATGACCTTGATCAGTACGTCACCGGGACCGATGGCGGGCTCCGGGACGTCCGCGAGCCACAGGCCCGGCTCCGCCTTCTGCTTGACGAGCGCCTTCAACGCTACGACTCCCGTGGGTGAGGTCCCGGCCGCGGGCACGCCGAAGGAGCCCGCACCGGGTCAGAGGGGTGGAATCACTGTGCAATCTGCCCCATCCGCGGGCCCGGGTCCATCGAGCTTTTCTTAACCGCCGCCACAGCTTTCCTTCACGCCCCTCGGCCGTCGCCCTGTGCACACGTCGCTCCGGGCGGCCGTCGTCCCCCGCGTTTCGTCGCTCAGAGCGGCAGTCCGTCGTCCGCGGATCGCTCGATGTTCAGGGCGAGTTCGGCGGCCAGCGCCTTGATGGTCTCCAGACCGGATCTCCCCCACGCACGGGGGGCGATGTCGGAGGCGCACACGGTGCCGAGCACCATGCCCGAGCTGTCGATGAGCGGGGCTCCGAGATACGACCGAATGCCGTACTCGTCCACGACCGGGTTCCCGGCGAAGCGGGGGTAGTCGCGGACGTCCTCCAGGACCAGGGCCTTGCGGCGGACCACCACATGGGGGCAGAAACCGTGGTCCCGCGGCAGGACCCGGCCGACCTCGGGCCTGCTGCCGTCCTCCCGGACCACCGGCGCGGTCACGGGGGTGCGCAGGCCCGCGAAGAACTGGTGGTCCTCGCCGATGAAGTTGACCATGGCGTACGGCGCTCCCGTGAGCCGGGCGAGATGGTCCGCGAAGGCGTCCAGGGCGGGTTCGGGCCGCTCCCCCAGGCCGAGTCGGCGCAGCCGGGAGATGCGGGCGGGGGCCTCCTTGTCCTCCGGGGTGAGCAGCAGACCACGGACCGGCCGGGGCGGCTCATAGCTCATGGCCGGACTCCGTCGCTGTGGGCGTATCTCATAGGGCGGCTCCGTGGGCGATGTGGCTGGGTCACATGTGGGCGCCGTGGCTCGGCGCGGGCGCCGGGGCGTGGGCGATGAGGTGGCGTACGAGGGTGAGCAGGGTCTGCACACCGGAGCTGGAGATGCGGGCGTCGCAGCAGACGACCGGGACCTCGGTGTCGAGGTCGAGGGCCGCACGCACTTCCGCCGGGTCGTACCGGTAGCCGCCGTCGAACTCGTTGATCGCGACGATGAAGGCGAGGCCGCGCTCCTCGAAGAAGTCCACGGCCGCGAAGCACTCCTCCAGACGGCGGGTGTCGGCGAGGATCACCGCGCCGAGCGCCCCTTCGGACAGCTCGTCCCACATGAACCAGAACCGCTCCTGCCCGGGCGTGCCGAACAGGTACAGGACGTGCTCCGGATCGAGGGTGATCCGGCCGAAGTCCATGGCGACCGTCGTCTCGACCTTGTTCTCGATGCCGTCGAGATTGTCCGTGGCGGCACTGACCGTGGTGAGCAGTTCCTCGGTGCTCAGCGGGGCGATCTCGCTCACCGCTCCCACGAAGGTCGTCTTGCCGACCCCGAACCCGCCCGCCACCAGGATCTTCAGTGCGGTGGGGAACGGGTCAGAGCTGTCGTCGTAGTCCATCGAGCACTGCCTCCAGCAGAGACCGGTCAGTGGGGTTGTGGTGGAAGGCGGGGGGCTTGGTGGTGAGCGCCCCGCAGTCGACGAGGTCCGAGAGCAGCACCTTGGTGACGACCGCGGGCAGTTTCAGATGCGCGGCCACCTCGGCGACCGAGACGGGCGCGCGGCACAGGTCGAGCGCCTGGGCATGCTCGGGGCCGAGGTAGCCGAGCGGGGTGACACCGGTGGCCATCACCTGCGACATCAGGTCGAGGGCGATGCTGGGCTTGGTGCGGCCGTTGCTGACCGTGAACGGGCGCACCAGCCGCCCGGCCGCGTCGTCGAGCCAGGGCCCGTCGCCGGCTGCGGCCACGCTCAAGGCCTCATCGCCGTGGAATCGACGGCGTGCTGCCGGGGCGCGGTCACGAGGTAGGGACGGACGCTCTTGACCAGCATCGCCATCTCGTAGCCGAGCACGGCGGCATCGGCCTCGCGGCCGGCGAGCACCGCCAGGCAGGTGCCGGAACCCGCGGTGCTGACGAACAGCAGCATCGAGTCGAGTTCGACGACGACCTGGCGGACGTCCCCGCCGTCGCCGAACCGGACGCCCGCACTGCGGCCGAGGGAGTACAGGCCGGAGGCGAGGGCCGCCATGTGGTCGGCGCTGTCGGGATCGAGGCCGTGCACGGACTTCACCAGTCCGTCGCAGGACAGGAGCACCGCGCTGCTGGTGTGCGGCACGCGCTGCACGAGGCCGCTCAGCAGCCAGTCGAGGTCGGATGCCTGGGCGGTCGGTGCATCGCTCGCCATGGTGGATCGACTCCTTGGGGTACGAAGGTCTGCGGGAGCGCTGGGGGTGGGGAGGCGTTCGGAAACGGGGGTGGTCATCGGGCCGGTGCGCTCCCGTCGGTCCGGCCGGTGCCGTGGATGCCGTCGGATGCGGGCGCGTGGGCGTGCGCCTCGCGTATGGGGGCCGCTTCCCCGGGCGGTGGGTTCATGGGGGTGGCCTCCAGGGAACCGATGTCCCTGTGTGCCGGAGTCAGATGGTCGGCATCCCGGTGTCCGGTCCCCATATGTCCCGAAGCCGTTCGGGCCGACTCCCTGGGCAGCGACTGCGTGCGGGCCGAGTCCATGTACGCCGACTCCATGTACGCCGACTCCGTGTACGCCGACTCCGTGTGCGCAGACTCCGTGTGCGCAGACTCCGGGTACGCCGACTCCGTGCGGGCGGGCCCCCTGTGGGGGAAGGCCAGGTGCGCGGAGTCCATGGAGGAGGGCTCCCCGTGCGCGGACTCCCTGTGCGGGGCGTCCATATGGGCGGACTCCATATGGGCGGACTCCAAGTGCTGTTGTGCCTCGGCGAGGCCGACGCCGCGCTGGAAGGCCGCCATCAGGCCGGGATCGTGGCCCACCACGGTCTCGCAGTCCTGCCGGGGGGCCGGACCGCCGCGCAGCTGGGGCACGATGTGCTCCTGGGCACGGCGGCGCGGCAGTTGGGGCTTGCCCATGGTGCCGCGCACCGCGCCGCCGCGCGGAGTGGGCGCGGCGCCGGCGTTCGTCTCGACCGCGGCGCGGTCCTCGGCCCTGATGCCGGGCACGGCCTCGGCGGGGTTGGGCCGCTGCACATGGGCGCCGCGCACGGGAAGCGGGTCCGGCGCACCCGAGCCCTGCACGCTCCCGTGCTGTGCGCCCTCGCTCTGGGCGGCACCGCCCCGTTCGGACCCGCGGTGCGCGTGCCGTCGCCGACCGGTGCCCGAAGCCTGTCCGGCCCCGCCCTGCCCTGCTGCGTCCCGTTGCCCTACCGCCTCCCGTTGCCCTGTTGTGTCCCATTGCCCTGTTGTGTCCCGCTGCCCGGCCGCCGTCTCCGCGCCGACGGCCGCCGTCCCCGCCCCGGCTGCCCCCGCGGCTCGGCCCTGGTGGCTCTCCGCCTGGCCGTGCAGCCCCGGGATCGGCCCGGCGTCGCCGCCGACGCCCCGCGCTGCACCGACCGCATGCGGAGACGGAGGTACGGACGACTGGCCGGGCGCGCCCGGAATCTGCGGCTGCGGTACGGCCCCGGGGACGCCCGGCGCCGTGCCCAACAGGGCCTGCGGGACGACGAGTACGGCCTGCACGCCACCGTAGATGTTGGTCTGCAGGCGCACGGTGATGCCGTGCCGGCGGGCGAGCTGGGAGACGACGTAGAGGCCGATGCGGCCGTCCGCCAGCAGGCTGGCCACGTTGACCTGGTCCGGGTCGGCGAGCAGGGCGTTCATCTTGCTCTGCTCGCCGACCGGCATGCCGAGCCCGCGGTCCTCGACCTCCACGGCGAGCCCGGAGGTGACGAGGTTGGCCCGGAGCAGCACCTGGGTGTGCGGGGCGGAGAACACCGTGGCGTTCTCGACGAGTTCGGCGAGCAGGTGGATGACGTCGGCGACGGCGTGGCCGCGCAGTTCGCCGTCGATGGGCGGCACCAGCTTGACCCGGGAGTACTGCTCGACCTCGGCGATGGCGGAGCGCAGCACCTCGGTCATGGACACCGGGTTGCTCCACTGCCGACGGGAGACGGCGCCGCCGAGCACGGCGAGGTTCTCCGCGTGCCGCCGGATGCGGGTGGCCAGGTGGTCCACGTGGAACAGGCCCTTGAGCAGGTCGGGATCCTCGATCTCGTTCTCCAGCTCGTCGAGGATCGAGATCTCCCGGTGCACCAGGGACTGGAGCCGCCGCGCGAGGTTGACGAACACCTCCAGCTTCTGCTCGCTGCCGGCCTGGCTGGAGAGCTGGGCGGCCTGGACGACGGCGGTGACGGCGCCGTCGTACGCCCGGGCCAGATCGGCGGCGAGCAGTTCGAAGTCGTCGGCGTCCTCGGGCGCGCGGCGGCGCTGCCCCCGCTGCGGCGGCGTCTCCCCGCGGCGCAGGGCCTCGACGAGAGCGCGCAGGTCGGCCTCTCCCCGGGCGGCGCTGCTGCGCAGGGCGTCGACGCGGTCGTGGACCGAGCGGGCGGCGCGGTCCGCGGCGACGGCGGCGATCAGGATGCCCGCGAAGGTCACCGCGACCGCACCGGCGAGCACGGCCCACAGGGTGAGACCGGGGCGTGCGCCGGTGGAGCGCACGGTGAACAGGACTGCCGCGCTGCCGCTGAGCGCGACCGCGACGGGCGGCAGCACGGCCAGCCGCATGAGCTGAGGCCGTATGTGCGTCTCGGGCAGTGCGGGAGCGGGTCGGGCGACCGGTCTCCCGTGCCGGCCGCCCTCTCGGCGGTCGGCACGGGTGGCCGGTTCGCGGAGGTGAGACATCTGCGTCCTCGTACTGGTCCGTCGGGCTGCCATCCGGACACTCACAGTAGTCGCCTGCGCATCATGTGCGGTGGGCAGTTGACAAAGTCACCCGGGCAGGGTCCCGCTCTGGTATGAGGCGTCGTACGACAGACCGATAAACGCGCAGCGCTCGCGAGACAGATCCGAAAGAGATCGAAACGACCTGCTCAAAAGCGGTCAGGCGAGCAGACGGGCGGTCCGGACGCTCATGGCCGCGCAGACCGCCCCCGCGCGCCCGATGCCCGACGGGGACCACCCGCCACGGCCGCCACCCGACCCCCGCCGCCGACCATCCGTCCCACAAAAAAATTACGGAGAGTATCAGCCATGGCCTCTACTCTCCGTCTTCGGTCCAGGATCGACCGCGCCGCATCAGTCCGCGCGGTCGAGTCCCGTCCGCACACCCGGCTCCGCGGCCAGTGCCCCGAGGGAACGCCAGGTGCGGCGGACGGATCCGGACACGTCCCGCCACCAGGGCTCCGCGGGGAGCTTGCCCGCGGGCTCGAAGGGCTCGCCGGGCCGGGGCAGCGCCACCGCCTGGCCGGCCGCCTCGGCGGCCTCCTTGGTCCACTCGCCGGGCTCGGACCAGGGGTGCGGGGCGAGGTTGAAGGTGCCCCAGTGGATCGGCATGAGGACGCCGTGCGGCACTCCGCCCTGCAGGTCGAGGTGGGCGCGCATCCCCTCCTCGGGGGTCATGTGGATGTCCGGCCAGAACTCGCTGTACGCGCCGATCTGGATCATCGTGGCGTCGAAGGGGCCGTGCTCGGCGCCGATGTCCTTGAAGCCCTCGAAGTAGCCGGTGTCGCCGCTGTGGTAGATCCGGTGCTCCTCGCCGGCGACGGCCCAGGACGCCCACAGGGTGTGCTGGGTGTTGCGCAGGCCGCGGCCGCAGAAGTGGCGTGCCGGTGTCGCGGTGAGGGTGAGCCCGCCGACCCTGGTGGATTCGTGCCAGTCCAGCTCGCGCAGCCGGTCCGGGGAGACACCCCAGTGTTCGAGGTGGGCACCGACGCCGAGCGGTACGGCGAACACGGTGTCGGTGCCGGCCAGCGTCTTGATCGAGGGCAGGTCCAGATGGTCGTAGTGGTCGTGCGAGATGACCACCACGTCGACCGGTCCGAGCGCGGCCAGCGGCAGCGGCACCGGATGCAGCCGTCTGGGCCCGACGAACGGGAACGGGGAGCAGCGCTCGCCCCAGACGGGGTCGAACAGGACCCGGTGGCCGTCGATCTCCGCGAGCACGCTGGAGTGGCCCATCCAGGTCACCCGCAGGCCGTCGGCCGGCGGCTTGGCCAGGTCGGCGAGGGTGGTGGGGTGCACCGGGACGGTGCCGCGGGGGGCGCGCAGGGGCCGCGTCTCCTTGTCCAGGAACACCTTGGCCAGGTCCACTGTGGAGCCGGAGGGCCGGGTGCGGGCGACGCCGCCCGGGTTCTGGAAGACGCCGTCCTTGAAATGGGGGGAACGGCGGATGCGCGCGAGGCGCTCACCGCTCGGTTCCGCGCCGAAGGCCTCGGGCTGAAGTGCGCGGAGCCCGGAGCTCAGGGAACGCAGACCGGTCACGGTACCTCCAGGTGGAGTCGCTGAGGTCCTCCATTATGGTCGGCCCCTCCGACAGGTCCGGTGCCGCATGGGTCACAGGCGGGCGACCGGCCCACGCTACTGAACGAGTATTCAGCACGTTGACACGCCGCCCACCGCCTCCGAATACTGACTCGCCATTCAGTAATCACACCCGGGAGATCCCATGACAGCCCCCTTGATGTCGCTCGTCTGGACCGACCACGTGACCGGGCGGCAGGGCTTCCTGGTCGTCGACCGGCTGGTGCGGGGTGTGGCCAGCGGCGGACTGCGCATGCGGCCCGGCTGCACCCTCGAGGAGGTCGCCGGGCTCGCCCGCGGCATGACGATGAAGGAGGCCCTGCACTACGCCCCGGACGGCCGTTACATCCCCCTCGGCGGCGCCAAGGGCGGCATCGACTGCGATCCGCGGGACCCGGGGGCGTACGGGCTGCTGGTGCGCTACCTGCGCGCCATGCGGCCGTACATCGAGGCCTTCTGGACCACCGGGGAGGACCTCGGCCTCACCCAGGAACTGGTGGACCGGGCGGCCGCAGAGGCGGGGCTGGTCTCCTCGATCCAGGCCGTCTACCCGCTGCTGGACGACGAGACGGCCGCCCGCAAGCGGCTCGCGGAAGCCTTCGCGGTCGAGGTGGACGGCATCGGGCTGGACGAGCTGGCGGGAGGGTGCGGGGTCGCCGAGTCGGTGCTCTCCGCCCTGGACCGGGCGTCGGTGCCGTACGCGGGCACCCGGGTCGCCGTGCAGGGCCTGGGCACGATGGGCGGGGCCACGGCGCGCTTCCTCGCGCGCGCGGGTCTCACGGTCGTGGCCGTGGCCGACGTCAAGGGGACGATCGCCAACCCGGAGGGCCTGGATGTGGAGGCTCTGCTGGGCGCGCGGGACGCGTACGGCACCGTCCACCGCTCGGCACTGCGCCCCGGCGACCGTGAACTGCCCGGCGGCGCCTGGCTGTCCGCCGACGCGGAGGTGCTCGTGCCCGCGGCGGTGTCCTATGCGATCGGCGCCGCCGAGCAGGAGCGGATCACCGCCCGCTGGATCGTCGAGGCCGCCAACATGCCCGTCCGGCCCGAGGCGGAGGAGCTGCTCGCCGCGCGCGGGGTGACCGTGCTGCCGGACGTCGTGGTCAACTCCGCCACGAACGCCTGGTGGTGGTGGACGCTGTTCGGGGACATCGGCCCGGACGCGGACGAGGCCTTCGCGCACATCCGCCGTTCGATGCGCGCTCTGGTCGACCTGACGCTCACTCGCGCGCAGGCCGACGGGACGACCCCGCGCACCGCGGCCCACGCGCTGGTGACGGACCGGTTGCGGGTGATCGCGGAGCGCTTCGGGTGGTACCGCTGACGGGGCGGGCGACAGGTCCGCGGGCACCGGGCACCACCGGATCCGGCGACACCGCACGAAGGGCGCGTGATGCTGGATACAGGGTCCGGACGCAACGCCGTGCGGCTGCTCGGCCTGCCGGCCCGACCCGCTGGTGACGCAGCCCACAGGGAACCGTCGGCGGGTTGAGGCGCCGGGCGCAGCGGCGGGCGGCACGCTACACAGGCGCACAGGCGAAGAGAAGAGGGGAAACGCGATGCCGAGCACTCCCGAAGAGGGCGAGTACCTCGCCGTCTACCGGCGCAGCCTGGAGGATCCGGAGGGCTTCTGGCTCGACGCCGCCCGCGGCATCGACTGGGCGACCCCGCCGGGCCGCGCACTCGACTCCTCACGCGCGCCGCTGTACGGCTGGTTCCGCGACGGACGGCTCAACACCTGCCACAACGCCCTCGACCGGCACGTCGAAGACGGCCACGGCGACCGTGTCGCACTGGTGTACGACAGCCCCGTCACGGAAACCGTGGACTCCTACACCTACCGCGGGCTGCGGGACGAGGTCGCGCGCTTTGCCGGTGTGCTGAGCGACCTCGGAGTGACCAAGGGCGACCGTGTGGCGATCTACCTCCCGATGATCCCGGAGGCCGTCATCGCAATGCTGGCGTGCGCCCGCATCGGGGCCGTGCACTCGGTCGTGTTCGGCGGATTCGCCGCGCACGAGCTGGCGACCCGCATCGACGACGCCCGCCCGAAGGTGGTCGTCTCCGCCTCGTGCGGCATCGAGCCGTCCCGCCTGGTCCCCTACAAGCCGCTTCTCGACGCCGCCCTCGCCCGCACCCGCCACCAGCCGGACCACTGCATCATCCGGCAGCGCAGCGAGCTCACGGCAGACCTGACCGAACGCGACATCGACTGGGACGAGGCCATGAGCAAGGCCGCCCCGGCGGACTGTGTCACGGTCGATGCCGGGGACCCGCTGTACGTGCTCTACACCTCCGGCACCACCGGCCGGCCCAAGGGCGTGGTGCGGGACAACGGCGGCCACGCCGTGGCGCTGCGCTGGTCGATGGAGAACATCTTCGGCGCCGGTCCCGGCGACGTGTTCTGGGCCGCGTCCGACGTCGGCTGGGTGGTCGGCCACTCGTACATCGTCTACGCCCCGCTGCTGACGGGCTGCACCACGGTGCTCTACGAGGGCAAGCCGGTCGGCACCCCGGACGCCGGCGCGCTGTGGCGGGTCGTCGCCCAGCACCGGGTGAACACCCTGTTCACGGCACCGACCGCCATCCGTGCCGTCAAGCGGGAGGACCCGGAGGGGACGCTGCGGCGCGCGTACGACACCAGTTCGCTGCGCCATCTGTTCCTCGCCGGGGAGCGTCTGGACCCCGGAACACAGCGCTGGGCGGGCGACCTGCTCGGCATCCCCGTGATCGACAACTGGTGGCAGACGGAGACCGGCTGGCCGATCGTGGCCAACCCCGTCGGCCTGGATCCCCGGCCGGTCAAGCCGGGTTCCGCCACCGTGCCGATGCCCGGCTACGACGTCCGGGTCCTCGACGCGTCGGGCCGCGAGGTGGATGCGGGCACGGACGGAGCGGTCGCGATCCGTCTCCCGCTGCCGCCGGGCACGCTGACCTCGCTGTGGGGCGACGACGAGTGGTACGTGCGCTCCTATCTCTCCGCGTACGAGGGCTACTACCTGTCCGGGGACGGCGGGCACAAGGACGCGGACGGCTACGTGTTCATCATGGGCCGCACCGACGACGTGATCAACGTCGCGGGGCACCGTCTGTCCACCGGCGCCCTGGAGGAGGTCCTCAGCGGGCACCCGGACGTCGCGGAGTGCACCGTCGTAGGCGTTGCCGACGAGCTCAAGGGCCAGGTGCCGCGCGGCTTCGTCGTCCTCAAGGCGGGCACCGTGCGAAGCCCCGAGGAGGTCGCGGCCGACCTCGTGGCCTCGGTGCGCGAGACCATCGGCCCGGTGGCGGCGCTGCGCCGCATCGACATCGTCGCCGCGCTGCCCAAGACCCGGTCGGGGAAGATCCTCAGGCGCACCATGCGGGAGATCGCCGACGGCCAGGATCCGGAACTCCCCTCCACCATCGACGACCCGGCCGTGCTCGACGCCCTGCGTCCCGTGCTGCGCGGCGAGGTCTGAACCCCGGCCGTCACCCGTCCGCCCGGGGTGCCCAGCCGGGCGGGCCGAGCAGGTGTCCTGCGCGGTCGCGCCAGGTCCGCGCCCGACGCACGTCCTGCCAGACGGCGCCGAACTCGTGGAAGGCGACCCGCACCGGGTTGTGGGTGCCGATGTTCTTCGTCAGGCCGTACACCACCTGCTCGCCCTCGGGCTCGAAGGTGCCGAAGAGCCGGTCCCAGACGATGAGGATGCCGCCGTAGTTGCGGTCCAGGTATGCGCGGTTCGAGCCGTGGTGGACGCGGTGGTGGGAGGGGGTGTTGAAGAACCACTCCACGGGCCGCCACAGCTTGTCCACCCGCTCGGTGTGCAGAAAGAACTGGTAGACCAGGCTGAAGGACTGCTGGAGCAGGATCATCCACGGCGGAATGCCGCACAGCGCCAGCGGCAGCCAGAACGGCAGGCCCGTCATCGGCGTCCAGCTCTGCCGCAGCGCGGTGGAGAGGTTGAACCTGAGGCTGGAGTGATGCACCACATGGCTCGCCCACAGCACCCGTACGCGGTGATGAGCGCGGTGGAAGGCGTAGTACGCCAGGTCGTCGGCGAACAACAGCAGTACCCAGGTCCACGCGGAGGACGCCGACAGGTGCCAGGGAGCGACGGTGAACAGGGCCGCGTACACGACGATCGTCACCGCCTTCCAGGGCAGCGCCACGACCTGGCTGCCGGCGCCCATGGACATGCTGGTCACGGTGTCGCGCAGTTCGTAACCGCGCTCGTCGTCGTCCGGGAGGAAGCGGTAGGAGAGAGCTTCCACGACGACCAGGAGCACGAAGGCAGGTATTGCGTAGAACACGGCCGGGATCACGTCAGCGCACCGCCTTCCGGGGCGTCACGGGAACGCTGCGGGACAGCAACTCGCGTGCCAGCCGCTCCGCCGCCCCCGACTCGTGCGCCGTGATGTGCGCCGCGAGCCTCACATGGGCCTCGACATCGAGGAGTTCGGCCGTCCGCACGTCGTCGGGCACGTCGGCGACCGGGAGCGTGCCGCCGACCAGGCTGTTGAAGGCCAGCAGATAGGCCAGATTCCCGGAACCCTCCACGATCATCCGCCACCAGGCGACGTCCGCCTCCTGCAGCTCGGTCAGATCGGGTCCGCTCGTCACGTACCGGTCCGTGGCCTCGGCGAGCCTCCCGGCGGTGTGGTCGGAGCACCGGATCGCGCACAACCGGGCCGCGTCGGCACCGATGCACGCCCGCATCTCCAGGGCGTCCCGGGCCAGATCCGCCACCGAGGGCCCGCCGTCGGCCGCCGCGATCCCCATGGCGAGGTCGAGGCCGGCAGTGCGCCGCCAGTCCAGGACGAGCGTGCGACCGCCGTGGCTGACCTCGACGAGCCGCGCCTGCTGAAGCCGTTTGACGGCCTCACGGACCGCGTGCCGGTTCACGCCGAACTCTTCCGCCAGGTCTCTTTCAGGCGTGAGCGCCGACCCGGATGCCAGTTCCCCGCCGAGGATCCTGTCCCGCAGGAGAACGAAGAGCTGGTCGGAAACGGCCTCACGACGGATGCGTCGCTGCGTCATGGCGCACAGAGTGGACCGCACCGGACGACTGGTCAACTGGTTGGACCAGATGCGGGGGAAGGCCCGGCTGCCGACGGAGTCCGCAGGGGCTCGCTCCGGCCTCGTGGGTGTCCGGTGCACAACGGTGGAACCGGGCGAACACCACCGGGAGCGAACGGGCAGGCTAGGGTGACCGCGTGGCGAGAGTGCGGTTGAGTGTGGCCGAGCGGCGGGAGGAGCTGCTGCGGGCGGCCATCGGGCAGATCGAGGTACGGGGTGTGGCGGCGGTCAGGATCTCCGACGTCGCCTCTGCCCTCGGCGTGAGCAACGCCCTGGTGCTGTACCACTTCTCCACGAAGGAGAAGCTGGTCGCCGCCGCATTCGCGCACGCGGCCGAGGACGATCTGGCGCATCTGCGGGGGCTGCTGGGCCGGCGGACGTCGGCGCTGCGCCGACTGCGGGCGGCGGTGCGGTGGTACGCGCCCACGGGCCAGGCCAAGGGCTGGCGGCTGTGGATCGAGGGCTGGGCCGCGGCGCTGCGCGAACCCGCGCTGCAGGAGGTCACCCGCGGCCTCGACAAGCAGTGGAAGGCGGCGATCACCGAGGTCATCGCGGAGGGTGTGGCGGCCGGAGAGTTCGTGTGCGCCGACCCGACCGCGGCGGCCCTGCGACTGACCGCGCTCCTGGACGGGCTGGCCGTGCAGCTGACGTCGTATCCGGGCGCGGTGCCTCGCTCCCGGGCGCAGGCCTGGGTGGACGACGCCCTGGCCCGGGAACTCGGGCTGGAACGTGAGGCGTTGACCGCCTCGACGCGGTGAACGGGCCGGGGCAGGCACCCAGCTGCCGCGGTGAGCGGCGCGGGGCGGCATCCGGCCATCGCGGTGAACGGGCCGGGGCAGGCGCCCGGCCGTCGCGTGCGTGCGCGCGCCCTGTACGTCGCCGATGACAGCGCCCCCTCGCACGCCAGGCAGCGGGATCGGGCCGCACGCGTGCCCCGCACCACTGAGCCTGCGGTACGGGGCACGGGCGCGGGCGGTCAGGCCACCGACGCGATCCGCATCTTGATGTCGTCCGGCGACAGGGTGCCCTTCGCCGTCACATGGTCCCCGGAGGACTCACCGCGCAGCCGGCGGCCGATCCAGGGCACGAGGTACTCGCGGGCCCAGTGGACGTCGTCACGGCGGATCTCCAGGCTGCCCCGGGGCGGGAGCGGCGGCCAGGGCTGTTCCGGGTCGGCCGGGACCTTGAGCCCGAGGGCCTGGCCGGCCCGCAGTGCCACGCGCGTGTGCCCCTCGGGCGACAGGTGGAGCCGGTCGTCGTCCCACGCCCTGCGGTCCTGGACGGACTTGAGGGACCACAGGTCGAGCACGGGGCAGCCGTACCGGTCGGCGATGGCGCGCACGTGCCCGTTGTAGGTGGCGATCTTGCCACGCAGGTGCTTGAGCAAGGGGACGCCACGGGTGTCGAAGCCGGTCGTCACCAGCACGGTGCCGACTGCCTCGGTGAGCTGGGACACGGCCCGCTCGAAGCGCTCGGCCACCTCGTCCGGGTCGGTGCCGGGCCGGATGATGTCGTTGCCGCCCGCGCAGAAGGAGACCAGGTCCGGGGCCAGTTCGACGGCCTGCGGGAGCTGGTCGGCCATGATCTGGTCGAGCAGCTTTCCGCGCACGGCCAGGTTCGTGTACACGAAGTCGCCCTCGGGCCGCCGGTCGGCGAGCAGTACCGCGAACCGGTCGGCCCAGCCCACGAACGCCCCATCGGGTCCGGGGTCGCCGACGCCCTCGGTGAAGCTGTCCCCCACCGCTACGTACGACCCGATCACTGATGTGTTGTCACTCTTCGAATCGTCTGCCACATCGGACCATGATTCACCTTCGGATGTGACCTACGCGACCGTAATAAGGGGTTGACGATCGGTGAGATAAGACACTTTTGAATACGGCCGATCCCGGAATAAAGCCCTGGTCACCGGCGTTGACGCGCTGAACCGCCGCACACGCCGCCGAGGGCCGGACCCTGGGATCGGGTCAGGCCCACGGCGGCGGGTGAGGAGGGTGGCG